>NZ_MSLT01000012.1:0-300000 GCF_002149925.1 Thioflexithrix psekupsensis
TCTGGAAAGTCCAGCGACACAGGGTGATAGCCCGTAGGCAAACATAAAACGATAGAACTAAGCATACATAGAGTAAGGCGGGACACGAGAAATCCTGTCTGAACATGGGGGGCCCATCCTCCAAGGCTAAATACTCGTTATCGACCGATAGTGAACCAGTACCGTGAGGGAAAGGTGAAAAGAACCCCAGCGAGGGGAGTGAAATAGACCCTGAAACCGTGTGCGTACAAGCAGTGGGAGCATTTGAAGAAATGTGACTGCGTACCTTTTGTATAATGGGTCAGCGACTTACTGGCAGTGGCAAGCTTAACCATCAGGTAGGCCTAGCGAAAGCGAGTCTGAATAGGGCGTTAAGTCGCTGTCAGTAGACCCGAAACCGGGCGATCTAGCCATGAGCAGGATGAAAGTCGGGTAACACCAACTGGAGGTCCGAACCCACGTCTGTTGAAAAAGACGGGGATGACTTGTGGCTAGGAGTGAAAGGCTAATCAAGCTCGGAGATAGCTGGTTCTCCTCGAAAGCTATTTAGGTAGCGCCTTGCGTTTTACTCTCGGGGGTAGAGCACTGTTTGGGCTAGGGGGGCATCTCGCTTTACCAACCCCATGCAAACTTCGAATACCGAGAAGTACCATCGCAGGAGACACACGGCGGGTGCTAACGTCCGTCGTGAAAAGGGAAACAACCCAGACCGCCAGCTAAGGTCCCCAAATGAACGCTCAGTGGGAAACGATGTGGAAAGTCACAGACAGCCAGGAGGTTGGCTTAGAAGCAGCCACCCTTTAAAGAAAGCGTAATAGCTCACTGGTCGAGTCGGTCTGCGCGAAAGATATAACGGGGCTCAAGCGTTCTACCGAAGCTGCGGATGCCGTAAGGCATGGTAGGGGAGCGTTCTGTAAGCCTGTGAAGGTCTGCTGTGAGGCAGACTGGAGGTATCAGAAGTGCGAATGCTGACATAAGTAGCGATCATGCGGGTGAAAAACCCGCACGCCGAAAGTCCAAGGTTTCCTGCGCCACGTTAATCGACGCAGGGTGAGTCGGTCCCTAAGGCGAGGCAGATATGCGTAGCCGATGGAAAACGGGTTAATATTCCCGTACTTTGCTGCACTGCGATGAGGGGACGAAGAAGGCTAAGTCAGCACGCGATTGGTTGTGCGTGTTTAAGGTGGTAGGCAGAATCGGTAGGCAAATCCGCTGGTTTAATGCCGAGAACTGACGACGAGTCTCGTTTCAGAGACGAAGTGACTGATGCCCTGCTTCCAAGAAAAGCCTCTAAGCTTCAGGTGTAGTAGAACCGTACCCCAAACCGACACAGGTGGACAGGGTGAGAATCCCAAGGTGTTTGAGAGAACTCGGGTGAAGGAACTAGGCAAAATAGCACCGTAACTTCGGGAGAAGGTGTACCTTCTGGATGAACCCTGCACAGGGGAAGTCTAAGAAGGTCGCAGTGACCAGGTGGCTGCGACTGTTTATTAAAAACACAGCACTCTGCTAACACGAAAGTGGACGTATAGGGTGTGACGCCTGCCCGGTGCTGGAAGGTTAATTGATGGGGTTAGCGAAAGCGAAGCTCTTGATCGAAGCCCCAGTAAACGGCGGCCGTAACTATAACGGTCCTAAGGTAGCGAAATTCCTTGTCGGGTAAGTTCCGACCTGCACGAATGGCGTAACGATGGCCACACTGTCTCCACCCGAGACTCAGCGAAATTGAATTTGCGGTGAAGATGCCGTATACCCGCGACTAGACGGAAAGACCCCATGAACCTTTACTATAGCTTTACACTGGACTTTGAACCGACTTGTGTAGGATAGGTGGGAGGCTGTGAAACACTCACGCCAGTGCGTGCAGAGCCAACCTTGAAATACCACCCTGGTCTGTTCGGGGTTCTAACTTGATACTGTTACCCAGTATAAGGACCGTGTATGGTGGGTAGTTTGACTGGGGCGGTCTCCTCCCAAAGAGTAACGGAGGAGTGCGAAGGTACCCTCAGCGCGGTCGGAAATCGCGCATTGAGTGCAAAGGCATAAGGGTGCTTGACTGTGAGACTGACAAGTCAAGCAGGTACGAAAGTAGGTCTTAGTGATCCGGTGGTACTTCATGGAAGGGCCATCGCTCAACGGATAAAAGGTACTCTGGGGATAACAGGCTGATTCCTCCCAAGAGTTCACATCGACGGGGGAGTTTGGCACCTCGATGTCGGCTCATCACATCCTGGGGCTGTAGTCGGTCCCAAGGGTATGGCTGTTCGCCATTTAAAGTGGTACGCGAGCTGGGTTTAGAACGTCGTGAGACAGTTCGGTCCCTATCTGTCGTGGGCGTAGGAAATTTGAGAGGAGTTGCTCCTAGTACGAGAGGACCGGAGTGAACGTACCGCTGGTGTACCAGTTGTCATGCCAATGGCACTGCTGGGTAGCTATGTACGGACGGGATAACCGCTGAAAGCATCTAAGCGGGAAGCCTCCCTCAAGATGAGATTTCCCAGACGAAAGTCTCTAAAGGTTCGTTGAAGACGACGACGTAGATAGGCAGGGTGTGGACATGCAGTAATGTATGAAGCTAACCTGTACTAATTGACCGTGCGGCTTGACCATATAACACCCAAGGGTTTGTAGGGTGAGTTTCGCCTAAGTAGTAGGATTGATTTGATAAACCGATTTGCCGTTGCTCAACGAAAACGAAAATAAAAATAAAAAAGCAAGTCGTGTAAAAACCAGTTTTCTTGGCAGTCATAGCCTGTGTGAACCACCCGACCCCATCCCGAACTCGGAAGTGAAACCACAACGCGCCGATGATAGTGTGAGGCCTCCTCATGCGAAAGTAGGTTACCGCCAAGAATTTAAATATATAAGCCCTAGCTAATTAGCTAGGGCTTTTTCTTTGTCTATTATTTTCTTTTATTGTTTTGTATCATTTAAGGCTGTAAAAACTATTTTTTATGACTATTTATATACAGCTTACAAGGCGGAAACCATGACGATCCTAGAACATATTGAAGCACAAGTTCAGCAGCTCAGTCCTTCAGATTTCGCTAAATTTAGGGAGTGGTTTCAAGAGTATGCTTGGCAGCAGTGGGATCGGCAAATTGAACAAGATTCAAAGTCAGGCAAACTTCAAGCCTTAGCTGAAAAAGCATTAGCGGATCACGCGGCTGGTCGGACAAAACCACTTTGACTCATCATACTAACCCTGATTTTTGGTATTGCTATCGACAGTTACCAGAAGAAATCCAGAGACGGGCAGATAAGTCCTACGCATTATTGCGTCAAAATCCACACCATCCTTCACTTCATTTCAAAAAAGTTGGGGCATTTTGGTCTGTACGAGTCACATTAGATTATCATGCCTTAGCTGTTGAGGTGCATGATGGTTATGTGTGGTTTTGGATTGGAACACATGAAGATTACAACAAAATCCTGAATTAACGCATTAAATTGATATTTTTCATGTGAATTTAATGGTTTCATACGCTGTTAAAGTCCGCTCAGGCACTGGTATACCAATTTTTTCAGAGTCGTATAATAATACTTTTTAAATAGGAGAGAATAATGAACAAGAGATATGAAGATTTAGAAGAGTTAATGTCAACAGGTGAAGCGAGAGAAGTGAAGCGAGCGATGGCAGTAAGAATGTCTTTGCTTGGTTTTGTGCGTGCGGAAGCGGCTTTAGCGTGTTGTGTCAGTGTGCAATTTGTGGATAAATGGAAAGCCATTTATTTAGCGTCAGGGGTGGAAGGATTAAAGTTAGCGTATAAAGGCTCGCCAGGGTATTTAAAGCCGCGTGAACGAGAAGATGTGATTAATTGGATACAAGAAAAGAAGACAATAACAATAGAGGAACTAAAGAGATACTTAAAAGAGGAGTATGATGTTTTCTATTCTTCAAATACTTCTTATACTAAATTATTAGAAGAAGCGAATTTAAGTTATAAGAAGACACACAAAGAGAATTCGGCAAAAGATGAGGTAAAAGTAGAAGCTAAAAAAAAAGAGATTAAGGATTTAATAGATAAGGAGCGTGAACAGATAGAAAGTGGAGAGGTAATGTACTGGATGCAAGACGAAAGCCATCAGTTGTGGGGAGATATTTGTGGTTATGTTTGGTCGAAAAAAGGAGAAAGAACGTCAATAAAGATGAGTAATTATCGCACTTCTCAAACGTGGTATGGAGCGGTGAATATTTATACGGGAGAATTTATTTTAGATAGGGCAAAGAAAGCTGATACAAAATATACGATAGACTTTATTAACTGGCTCATTTACAGATATAAAGAAGCCCGTCATGTGATTATTTGGGATGGTGCAAGTTATCATCGTTCTGAAGGTTTAAGAACTTATTTAGAGAAATTAAATGGGGGACTTCCAGAATCAGAATGGAAAGTTCGTTTATTAAGATTTGCGCCCAATGCCCCAGAGCAAAATCCAGTCGAGGATATTTGGCTTCAAGGTAAGAATTGGGTCAGAAAGAATTTTCATCGTCTATCAAGCTTTAAAGAAGTCACTAGTATGTTTGAGACCTTTTTGTCAGGTAAAGTGTTTAAGTTTAATAAAATTAAACAGTATCTTATACCTAATATCTAGCTAGATATTAGAACTTAATTTGTTTTTATATCTCACATAATTTTGGTATAGCATAGATTTATTTGTTTCCGTATAATATGATATATAGTGTGTTATGCTGATAATGTAACCTTGTTTTTTGGCTTTTTGCTGTTGCTTAGGGGCGTTTGTTAGGATAACATGGAATACTATATAAAAACAGCTTAGTTACTAATTGGGCGGACGCAGCTGCGCCGCTCAATAATGGAAATTTAATCCGATTCCGTTTCACTACGCGGCTGATTTCGATTGTTATGAGGAATGGAAAAATGAGTTTTCAAGACTTACAAAATCAACTCCAAGAAATTTTTCGACAAAATAATTTCACTCAAAATGCTAGAAATAGAAACCTTCATGTATCACGGGTTGAGATTGATACTTGTCGTGACGGAACAACTATTTCAATTTCATTCCCTGGATATAAAGCTGTACAAGGCAATGGAACTACTTATGACTACCGTGTAGATATAAATAAAAATAACACAACAGTAGCGTTATCACATACAAATATTATTACTGATATTTTTAATAAAATTACATATGGAGGGATGTCAGCAACTAACTTGAGGGATGTTTTGATTAACTTAGCGATAGATGGCAACATAAACCTACAAAATATTGAGGTTTTTCTGCAATACAACCCAATAGTACCATCAGAACAATTGATAACAAGAGTTAAAAAAGCTCATGGAGAAAAAACTTACAATTCTGACGGAAATTCTTTCGACTTAACACTGGAAGAATTACTAAAATCTATAAAATGGATAGTGCTACAAGAAGATATAAACTATCCAATTTCACAGAATAAACAGGGGCGAAAAATGCCATTTTCAAGATACTTAGAATCTATTTTTATAACTCAGGACAACTCCCATAATTTGGAAGAAGTAATTAGTAGAACATTAGAACATTCAATCCCAAAAGATTGGGTTGAAATGGACTACTCTTTTAAGAAGAGTATAAAATAACATTTAGGTTTTATCATAACTTGTCGCTCAAAGCTGACCCGTTGCTGTTGGTTTTTTTTAGTTTGTTTTATGCCTTGCGGCGGTAACGGTCGGCTTAGTTCGGGCGTTGGGCGGACGCGGCTGCACCTCCCAACAATAGAAATCCAATCCGACTCTACTGCACTACATGGGTAAACTCCTTGTTATACTGTAAAACCATCATTTGAATAAAGAGTGCAGTATGCAATATGATTTTGAATGGGATTCTCAAAAAGCCAAAAGCAACTTTACCAAGCATTGTGTAAGCTTTGAACGTGCAATAACAGTTTTTCGTGATCCCAGCGCAATTTCAATACCTGATGAGGAACATAGCGAAACTGAGGAAAGATGGGTTACTCTCGGCTTGGATAGTTCTGGCAGCGTACTTTTAGTTTGCCATACATTTAAAATGGAAAGTATTGCCCTGTGTAAAATCAGAGTAATTTCAGCAAGAAAGGCTGAAAAATCAGAAATTATGCAATATAACGAGTGAAATCTATGAAAAAAGAATATGATTTTTCAAAAGGGATTAGAGGCAAATTTTATAGCCCTGATGCCCGTTTCAATCTGCCAATTTATCTTGAGCCTGAAATAGCCGAATTCATCGAGAAATTGGCATCACTAAAAAATATGGATACTAGCCAGATGGTTAATGATTTACTAAAAAAAGACAAAGAAATTATTGAGTATGCAAACCATCTGCAAAAACTATAACTTGTCGATCAAAGCCGACCCAGCCAAGTAGGGTATAAATGCTGGGTAGTCCTAGCCAAGTAGTGATATGAATAAAATTATCCCAAATCTAACGATTCGTTGTAATGGTGAATAAAGTGCCAAATTGTTCCGATGTAATTTTCTAATTTTTTAGAGAAAGATAGCGTTTCTCTGACCAGACGAGAAATACGCTGCCTCAGAGTGCAATTAAGACGCTCAACAAGGTTGGTTAAACCTGTTTGTTTGCCAACAGCATGATGGCGTTTACTAGGAAAAACAGATTGATAGGACTGCCAAAAATCAGTATACGAAACAGCACACTGCCGATACACTGGCGGAAGAGATTTCCACAACTTTTGCGCCGCGGCTTCATCTCGTTTACCCACATAAGCTCCTACAATTTCACGGGTTTCTATATCTAAGGCAAGCCATATCCACTGTTTATTTTTCTTGTTTTGGACAAAAGACCACATCTCATCACACTGTAGGGTAAGCCGCCGTTTAGATTTTTTTTTTACATGGACTTCGCGTGGGGTTTGTTCATATTTTTTATTGACGTATCTTTGTAACCAACTGGCTGATACGCCCGTTACCCGACCAATAGCGGCTAAAGACAGCCGTTCAAGAAGCAATTTATCAATCAGTTCTACCGTCGTTTGAGGAATAGGCTGATTGGTGTTCTGCGGATTTTCCACAAACTGACGACCGCAGTCTTTACAGGCATATTTTTGCTTTCCGCTATTAATACTTCCATTCTTTACAATCGCTTGGGATTGGCAACGGGGACATTTCATTCACTTTTCCTCTTTATCTCTATAAAAATGGATATTATACCATTTATCACCACCTAGAGGGGACTACCGCCCGATGTTTGGGGTGGTACTATAGCTAAAATGTCCAACTCTACACCAGCAAGTGCAGTAAATTTTTGGATGAGTCACCCAAATGGCCAAGAATCTATCTTAAATCAAGAAATTACTGAAATTGGTTTTGGTTATAATCGTAGCTATTCAGCTCAAGTTGATTATTGGGTACTATACCAAAATTATGTGAGATATAAAAACAAATTAAGTTTTAATATCTAGCTAGATATTAGGTATAAGATACTGTTTAATTTTATTAAACTTAAACACTTTACCTGACAAAAAGGTCTCAAACATACTAGTGACTTCTTTAAAGCTTGATAGACGATGAAAATTCTTTCTGACCCAATTCTTACCTTGAAGCCAAATATCCTCGACTGGATTTTGCTCTGGGGCATTAGGCGCAAATCTTAATAAACGAACTTTCCATTCTGATTCTGGAAGTCCCCCATTTAATTTCTCTAAATAAGTTCTTAAACCTTCAGAACGATGATAACTTGCACCATCCCAAATAATCACATGACGGGCTTCTTTATATCTGTAAATGAGCCAGTTAATAAAGTCTATCGTATATTTTGTATCAGCTTTCTTTGCCCTATCTAAAATAAATTCTCCCGTATAAATATTCACCGCTCCATACCACGTTTGAGACGTGCGATAATTACTCATCTTTATTGACGTTCTTTCTCCTTTTTTCGACCAAATATAACCACAAATATCTCCCCACAACTGATGGCTTTCGTCTTGCATCCAGTACATTACCTCTCCACTTTCTATCTGTTCACGCTCCTTATCTATTAAATCCTTAATCTCTTTTTTTTAGCTTCTACTTTTACCTCATCTTTTGCCGAATTCTCTTTGTGTGTCTTCTTATAACTTAAATTCGCTTCTTCTAATAATTTAGTATAAGAAGTATTTGAAGAATAGAAAACACCATACTCCTCTTTTAAGTATCTCTTTAGCTCCTCCATTGTTATTGTCTTCTTTTCTTGTATCCAATTAATAACCGCTTCTCGTTCACGCGGCTTTAAATACCCTGGCGAGCCTTTATACGCTAACTTTAATCCTTCCACCCCTGACGCTAAATAAATGGCTTTCCATTTATCCACAAATTGCACACTGACACAGCACGCTAAAGCCACTTCCGCACGCACAAAACCAAGCAAAGACATTCTTACTGCCATCGCTCGCTTCACTTCTCTCGCTTCACCTGTTGACATTAACTTTTCCAAATCTTCATATCTTTTGTTCATTATTCTCTCCTATTTGAAAAGTATTATCATACGACTCTGAAAAAATTGGTACAGCAGAAAAGCAGGTGATTTACAATAAAAATAACCCTCAAAGTGTAGTAGAGGAGTATTTTTTAAAGGAGTTAATCAAAAGAAATCAAAAAACAAATCATATTCAATCTTTTCAATATTTTATCGAATTTTGCAAACAAATAAGAGCAAAAATAACGCAGTAAAAATGACTATACTAAAATTAAATCACTCATAAAATTTTCTTGTCAGAATTCAGAATTTACAGATAAATTATTCGTTTTCGCATAATCATCAAGAATAGCAAAGCCTAACCCCTCATCAAATACATCTCGAAAATCCATGCTCAAACGCCGTGGTAATGTTTGCAAACCAAACGCACTTATCGCCCCAAAGTAAACTGCACTTTAACGAACATACTGAATTTTAAATCAGGGATATTTTCGGATAAATTCAAACGCATACGAAAATTAGGTGACTGAATATCGGAAGGCAGACAAATTCACCCTGTCAGATCAGATTTCTCTCGTTTCCGATAAAAAGTCCGCTCTTGTAATCCTAATTGTTGGGCTAATTCTTTTAACGTCCCAGAAAAATTAGCTTCTGCCCAGATTAAATATTTTTTTTCTACCTCAGCCAAAGGCAATAAAGGCGTATTAAAATAGGGAATAGATTTAACGTCTAAATCCAAGGCATTTATATCCGTATTTAAATCAGGATTTAAATGATGTGGAAAAATATCAGACCCATCGACTAATAAACTGGCACGTTCTAATAAATTACGCAATTCACGAATATTTCCCTCAAAAGGATAATGTTGCAAAAACGTCAAACTGCTTTCATGTAATTTCAAAGTGCGATGGGGGGCAATTCGCTTTAATAACGATTCGCATAATAAAGGAATATCTTCGCGTCGGGTTCTTAATGGGGGCAGAACGATAGGAAACACATTAATTCTATAGTACAAATCTTGTCTAAACGTGCCTGCTTGTACCATATTAGCCAGTGGTTTGTGAGTGGCACAAATTAAGCGAAAATTTGCTTTTTGTGGCTCAATGCTGCCTACTCGTCGATAAATCCCTGTTTCTAATAAACGCAGTAATTTAACTTGTAAATTCAATGGGACATCGCCAATTTCATCTAAAAATAATGTGCCATCATGCGCATATTCTACCAAGCCTAATTTGCGTTGATACGCGCCTGTAAACGCTCCCTTTTCATGTCCAAACAATTCACTTTCAAATAAAGTCTCAGATAAACCAGAGCAATCTACTGGCACAAATTGCCCTTTGGCGTAAGCACTTTCTTTATGAATTGCTTGTGCAATCAAGTCTTTACCCGTCCCAGATTCTCCCAATAAAAGCACCGTCGCATCACTGCCAGCTACCCGCGAAATCAGGGCTAATACTTGATTAAATGCAGCACTACGCCCGACCAATCCCTCATCCATTGCGTCAGAACTGGCAATTTTAAGGGTATGTAAAACTTCTAATAAATAAACAATATCGCCCTTAACATTGCGAATGGGTAAAGTTTGGATGTTAACATGACTTTCTCCATGACGAGTATAGTGAGTATGTAAAACACGATGTGCTTCTCCCGTCTCCAGCGTGGCTTTAAGCGGGCAATTTTCTCCTTCTTGGTCACAGGGAGCGCGGTAATGATGTGAAGCCGCATAACAATAAGTTTTTTCAGAAAAAAATTGACCATAACAAGCCTGATAAGCCGCATTAGTCGCCAAAATTTCATAATGTGGACTGAGCAGCGCAGCGGGAACGGGATAGTATTGTAAAAATTGTAAGGCTTCAAGATGGGGTTTAACTGTCATTTTTGTCATGCTTAAATTATCGTGTTTATGTTATTTTTGACAGTTTAAACCAAAAGCCTAATTTTACGCAAATTAATTTTTATCAATATAAACAATATATTAGCGTTTTATAAAAAGTCGGCATTGCTTTTGCCAAAGGGAAGAGGTGTATTTTAAATGAAACCTGCATCAAGCATCTAAAGGAGGTGAACATGCAAAAACGTTTTTTAAGCCCCTTACAACGGGAAATTATTGCTATTTTAGCAATTAAATTATTGATTTTATACATTTTAAAACAGTGTTTCTTTAGCGAACCTGTCGCACAACATTGGACGGTGCCAGATATGGATACAATATTTTTTTCCCCAAGCACACACCTTGAGTAGGATAGCGCATAATGGATAGTGTTGTAGAACTTTCAAGATTACAATTTGCAATCACCGCAATGTATCATTTTTTGTTTGTCCCTTTAACATTAGGTTTATCATTCCTAATGGCCATTATGGAATCGGTTTATGTCATTACGAATAAACAGATTTATAAAGACATGACGCAATTTTGGGGAAAATTATTTGCCATTAACTTTGCATTAGGCGTAACGACAGGAATTACTTTAGAGTTTCAATTCGGCACCAATTGGGCTTATTATTCGCATTATGTGGGCGATATATTTGGCGCACCTTTAGCCATTGAAGGTTTAATGGCTTTCTTCTTAGAATCCACTTTTATTGGTCTGTTTTTCTTTGGCTGGGATAAATTGAGCAAACGACAACATTTAATGGTGACTTGGTTAGTGGCCATTGGTTCTAATTTGTCGGCATTATGGATTTTAATTGCCAATGGTTGGATGCAAAACCCTATCGGCGCGGAATTCAGTTACGAAACCATGCGCATGGAAATGGTGAGTTTTAGTGAAATTATTTTTAATCCTGTCGCTCAAGTTAAATTTGTGCATACCGTCGCGGCGGGTTATGTGACGGGTTCTGTATTCGTATTGGCGATTAGTGCGTATTATTTGTTAAAAGGGCGTGATGTGGAATTTGCGCGACGCTCTTTTGCGGTGGCATCGGGTTTTGGTTTAGCGGCTATTTTATCGGTGATTGTGTTGGGAGATGAAAGCGGTTATACAGCGGGAGAAGTACAAAAAGTGAAGCTCGCCGCCATCGAAGCCGAATGGGAAACGGAAGAAGCCCCCGCCGCGTTTACCCTGTTCGGTTTTCCCAATCAGGAAACACAACATACTGATTATGCAGTTAAAATTCCTTATGTCATGGGTATTATTGCCACGCGCTCTTTTGATGAAGAAGTGAAAGGCATTAAAGATTTAATTGTGGAAAATGAAGCGCGAATTAAGCGCGGTATGGTGGCTTATTCTTTATTCCAATCTTTACGCGAACAGCTAAAAGCAGGGCAAATTCAAGAAGATACCAAAGCAGAATTTGAGAAATATAAAGCGGATTTGGGTTATGGCTTATTATTGAAAAAATACACTTCTGAAGTGGTGAATGCCACGCCAGAGCAAATTCGTCAAGCCGCTTTAGATACTATTCCGCGAGTTGCGCCTTTATTCTGGGCGTTTCGTATTATGGTTGGGGCGGGATTTACCATGTTACTTTTATTTGCGTTGGCCGTTTATTTCACCGCACAACGTACTCTGACACAACCGAATCGCCGTTGGTTTTTGTGGTTTGCTTTGTTGTGCTTGCCGTTGCCGTGGATAGCTTCAGAAATGGGTTGGGTGGTGGCGGAATACGGAAGACAGCCGTGGTCAATCGCTGAAATTTTACCCACTCACTTGAGTGTTTCAACTCGTTCATTGAATGACTTGTATTTTAGTTTAAGTGGGTTTATTGGATTTTATACCTTGTTGTTTTTTGTGGAAATGTTTTTGATGATCAAATATGCCCGCCTCGGCCCTAGCAGTCTGGGGACAAGCCGTTATCATTTTGAACAAACTCACGTAGAACATGCAACACTCAAAGGGTAATTCATTATGTTGGATTATGAAACATTAAAACTGATTTGGTGGTTATTTGTGGGTATTCTGCTCATCGGTTTTGCGATTACAGATGGTTTTGATATGGGCGTGGGGACTTTGCTGCCTTTTGTCGCACGCGATGACATGGAACGGCGTATTGTGATTAATAGTGTGGGCGCGACTTGGGAAGGCAATCAGGTTTGGTTCATTACGGCAGGCGGGGCGATTTTTGCCGCGTTGCCTATCGTCTATGCGGTTGCTTTTTCAGGCTTTTATATTGCGTTATTGCTGGTTTTATTTGCGTTATTTTTACGTCCTGTGGGCTTTGATTATCGCAGTAAAATTAAACATCCGTATTGGCGTTCTACATGGGATTGGGGTTTATTTATTGGTGGAACAGTGCCTGCGATTGTATTTGGTATTGCGTTTGGGAACTTATTACAAGGCGTGCCATTTTATTTTGATGAGGATTTGCGGGCATTTTATACGGGCAGTTTTTGGCAATTGCTGAATCCTTTTGGTTTATTAGCGGGCGTGGTGAGTCTTTCTATGTTGGTGATGCACGGGGCGATTTATTTGCAAATTCGCACAGTGGGAGAGATTTATGCGCGGAGTCAGCGGGCAGTGTGGTTATTTGGAGGCTTATTTTTGGGCAGTTTTGCGTTGGCGGGAGTGTGGTTGGTGTGGGGAATTGAGGGCTATCAGGTGTTGACCATGCCCGCTACGGACGCGCTTCCCAATCCCTTAGCCAAAACAGTTGTAAAACAAGCAGGCGCGTGGCTCACCAATTACGAACGTTATCCTTTGACCGTTTTAGCTCCTGTGAGTGCTTTTTTAGGCGCGGGATTGGCGATGTGGTTTTCTTGGATGCAGCATTTAAAATTGGCTTTTATCAGCAGTAGCATGATGTTATCGGGGGTTATTTTGACGGCGGGTTGTGCGATGTTTCCTTTTATCATGCCCTCCAGTGCCAATCCTGATCACAGTTTAATCATTTGGGATTCTGCATCGAGTCATTTAACTTTGACCATTATGTTTTATGCGACGGTGATTTTTTTACCCTTGATTATTTTTTACACCAGTTGGGTTTATCGGGTGTTGCGTGGCAAAATCACCGCACAACATATTGAAGCACATCAACATTCTGCGTATTAATGGGAGTTTAACATGTGGTATTTTGCATGGATGTTAGGGACAGCTTTGGCGTGTTCATTGGGGATTATCAATGTGTTGTGGTTAGAAGCCCAAGACAGTGCAGAGACAGAAGAAAATAAATAATTTCGCTTAAAAAGGAAAAATAAAGTGATTTGCAATGATTTTGCAAAAAATATTTATTTTTCCTTCCTGTTATTAACAGCTTATATTTGGAGAATTATCATATTGACAGAAAAAAATGCGGCGGGTTCAGGTTATTCTTGTTGTGGTGGTCGCGGACATCACGGACATCACGGACATCATGGAATGTGTGGTTCAATTGCGCTACAAGGTGGTGATTTGTTGGAGGCAGATAAGCACAGTATTTTGTATTTGCATGAAGAAGAAAAGTTGGCACGAGACGTTTATTTGTCTTTAGCTCGGCATTGGGATTCGTTGATTCATCAACATGTTTCTGAATCAGAACAACGACATATCGACAGAATTGGTGATTTAATCACGGTTTATCACTTGGATGATTTGCTGTCAGCCGATGTGGGGGTATTTAGAAATACTGACCTGCAAAAATTGTACGACGAATTGGTGGCGCGTGGACAAAAAACTGCCCATGATGCGTTATTGGTGGGTGCGTGGGTGGAAGAGGCGGATATTCAGGATTTGCAGCAGGCTTTAACGAAGACAAAAAACCCTGATTTAATAAATACTTATGAGCATTTATTACAGGCTTCATACCGTCATTTAAATTTATTTGTGCGCACGTGGATGGCGCAATCTGAAATGTTTTACACTGCGCAAATTTTGCCCCAAGCCACCGTAGATGCCATTTTGGGAGCGGGGCAAGTATGTCAAATTTAGCATATCTTTGATTATTATAGTAAAATGATGCGTTTTGACAACTAACGTACAGGTAAAGTAAAACAATATGACTCAGCATAATACTGTTTCTGTGGACGACCCAGTTAATCGTTTACAGCATTTTCCGGTGACTTTTTTTGCGGTGGTGATGGGGCTTTCGGGCTTGGCGATTTCGTATCAAAAAGCCCACGAGGTATTGGGTTTGCCGCATTGGATAGGGATGGGTTTGGCGTATTTGGTTTTGATTTTATTTGCGGTTATTTCGCTTATTTATGGGTTAAAAATGGTCAAATATCCTGCCGAAGTGCGCGGTGAATTTACCCATCCCATTCGCCTTAATTTTTTCGCGGCCATTAGCATTTCTATGTTACTGATCGCCGTTATTTATCATTCAATTCAAGCGAGTATGGCCATTTACGCATGGTATGCGGGTGCGATTTTGCATTTATTTTTAACGCTCTATGTCTTGAGTTTTTGGATTAATCATAATGTAGAAATTCATCATTCTAATCCCGCTTGGTTTATTCCCATTGTGGGTAATGTGATTATCCCTGTGGCAGGAATTCATTATGTACCAACGGAAATTGTGTTTTTTTTCTTTTCCATTGGTCTATTTTTCTGGTTGGTTTTATTTACATTAATTTTTTATCGCATTATTTTTCATCATCAATTAGTGGAAAAATTTATGCCGACTTTGTTTATTTTCATTGCTCCGCCCGCGATTGGATTTGTGGCTTATGTCAAAATGGTGGGGCAATTGGATTTAACAGGACAGCTTTTATATAACGTGGGTTTATTTTTTACCTTATTATTATTTTTTATGTATAAGAATTTTACCCGTTTAAAATTCTTTATTTCATGGTGGGCGTTTACTTTTCCGATGGCGGCGATGACTATTGCAACAATCGTGCGTTATCAATTGACACAACAGCCTTTTTTTGAGTTTCTTTCTTACATTTTATTAATCCTAAGCACGCTCATTATTACCACGGTGGCTGTGCGTACCATTCAGCATATTATTAAGGGGGAAATTTGCGTGGTAGAAAAGTGAGTGATTACCGCTTTCCAACATAAAAAATAATTCTGCTTATCGTCCTTGTGCCAAGTCATCACTTGGCACTTTTTTTTAATGCGTTATTCGCTCTACAATAGGCTCTGCCCAATCTCCTGTAATTTGATAATGATACTGAATGGTTTTATCAATTTGTTCTTGTAATAAACGCTGCACAATTAATGTCACTGCTCCCGCCGTTAATCCACCTGCAATAATGCCTGCAATCGGTAAAGTATTGCTAATATGTGGAGTCACCGTGGCAATTTGTTGATAAGTTTTATGTAAAAAATTTGTTTTGCCTGTAATTAACACACGAGCCGCTGAAGATTGCACAATTAAATTATCCGTTTTTGCATAACCGTCAAGAATGGCAAAATCGCCCGCAATAATCGCAAAACCTAATCCCTCATCAAAAACATCTCTAAAATCCATGCTTAAACGCCGCGGTAAGGCTTGCAAATCAAATAAACTCATCATTCTCCCCACCGTACCGGGGTTAAGCGCGACCAAATGCCCTTCAGTTAATAATAAACTCAGCGTTCCCACCACTTTATTTAAACGAAATGCACTTGGATTGCCCGGCCAAATTAAGTCTAATAACCATTCTAAACGCCCATCTGCAATCGGTGGATGCGTGACATTTAATTGCTGCAAACCTAAACCCATATTATCACTAATTCCTGATAATATTAACGTGCTGCGTTGTTGATCTTTTTCTCCCTGCCAATGGCCACGTGCCACCACGGTTAAATAATCATTATCAATTGCCGCATGATAATGCAGATCAGTGGGAGAATCATGTTGTGCTTTTAAGGTCAAATGTCCAAAACGATATTGATCCACAATAAAATCAGCAATTGCTATTTCCATCTCAGGCATTTGCGCAGGTTCTAATTGAATGATGGTCTTTTCTTTTTTTTGTTTTTCTTGATCAATAAAAGGCGTTATATGCAGTTTTTTTAACTTAGCCATTACAGTATGATCGGGGTGATAATTAATGTCACCTTTAATGCCTGTGCTGTCTATTTGTAATTGCCAGTGATGATTTTGATGTTGCAATTCTAATTGTACGGGAGATAAATGTAAAACGGTTAATGGCACATGATCAATCGCAATATCCAATTGTAAAGCGGGGAGTGAAAAGGAATCCTTTTGTCCACTACGAAATTTTGCTACTATTTTATACCAAGCCATCGGATCAAATTCTTTTAAATGCCCATGAATCATCCAGCCTTCTACAGGTAATTGAACGGTGGAAATCGTTTGATTTATTGCAGCCGATCCCAGTTGTAATAAGGCTTTGATAGGTTTGTTTTTATCCAATTGTAAAAATAAGGCTAAATTATCGTTATCATTTAATGAAAATAACACGGGAGAATCGGTGAATGATTCAGGTAATGTTGCTTCTATGGTTAAATGACGTACTTCCTGTTTATTTTTACCGAATGGCGCAGGTAATAAAATCGCTAATCCTTTTAAATCGCTGTTAAATTGCAATTGGGTATTAGCCTGATGGGTTGAGCGTTGCTTGCGATTGGGAATGGAAACGTGTAATTGCCAAGCCATTTCCCCCGCTAAATAATCGGATAAATTCAGTGAATTGAATGCCGGCGCAAAATGCTGCCGTTGCCGTTCTAAAAATGCCACATCGGCTTGACCTGATAAAGTCACTTTCACGGGAGCTTTAGCATCATTTAAAGCCGATATTAACTGCACTGTCACGGCTTTTTTTGCCCATTGTCCTTGTAATTGGGCTTGTAACTGTTCGCTGTCAAATTTTACTGATCCCATTAATTGCTCTAATTGTAGATTTAATTTGGAATCGTATAATTCTACATTTTTAAATTCAATTTCTCCTTTTACCTCGCTTTCCTGTTTCTTATCTAATGGAATCATTAAATCTAATGCTAATCCCATTTTACCGGTCATTTTGGGTAAATCTTGATCGGGATTAATCACCTTTCTCACAGGACTAACACGAATAAAATCAATACCTTCAGCCATATCACTTTCGACATGTGCTTGTACAGTTAAAATAGGTGAATCTGCTGATAAATCAGGAATAATGGCTTTAACATAAGGCGAATGACTGCGTTGCAATAAATCTGTCTTTTGCGCATTCACTTGTAAAGTTTTACCTTGTATTTGAATGTCTGCATTAATATTTTTTAACGCAGGCCAATTGGGATGATAATGCAATTGACCTTCGGTAATTTTACCTTGTGCATTAAATCCTGCTTTTTCGGCAGAAAACCAATCTTCCATTAAGCCTGTGAAATCAATTTGAATCTCATTGAGATAACCACCTGTTAAAGCAGATTTTAACCAACGAGCCGTGTGCGGAATGGCTTGTTCTGGAATGTAACGATGTATTTGAATTAAAGGCAGTTGTGGAATGGACAACGATAATTGACTGCTGATTTTTTCTTTTATTAACGCCAATTCTCCTTGTAATAAAACAGGATATTGATTGTCCAAATAAGTTTGTAAATGAAGCTGAGAAATGCGCCAATCTTTGGCGTTTAATTTCTGCCAACGAAAGCGACCATTTAAACGTTTTAATGTGATGGTTTCTTGATATAATGCAAGCGGCTGCCAATGTACATCGCTGTGTCGTAATTGCAATTCTCCATGATGGGGATTCAATTCGATGTGGGCATTTAAATTATCTAGGGCTGGCCATTGTGCAGTGGCTTGATTGGCAATCTGTTGCAAATCAAAATGCAATGACCAATCTTTAGGCGATTGATAGCTTAAAATAATTTGTTGTAAATGCCCTTGCGTGTGGAGTAAATAATTTAATAATTGATCCTCTATTTGATCTTTGGCAAAAAAATTTAATCCCGTCACTAAAGAAGACACAGGAACAGACGGAATAGTCACCGTAAAAGCATCTGTAATAACTTGATGGGGTTCAATGTAAACGTTAAACCCGGCTGGCTGTAAACGCGACTTTTTCGCTGATTCTGTCGCACGCCAGTGGAGAGAGAATAACGGTATCACTGCCCCTTGTTGCTGTTCTACTGACCAAAGGTGAATTTGATCCACGTTTAATTCTAGCGGTTGCTGTTGTAACCATGTCAGCCAAGTGGGATTGTCACTGGCGTGGTCGGAGGGGAAAAATGGGAAAACACCATAGTGATTTTCCCATTGAAACAAGGTTAGTTGCTGTATATCAAGCTGAATTTTGCTTAACTGCATGGTTTTACTGCGTAAACTGTGCAAAAGATCAATTTGCACCTGCGCTTGTTTAACATGCAGATCAGTGGCTTGAGTCGTGGGCGTGGGAAAACGCACCTCACGCATTTGCAGCGTCAGGTGGTGATTGATGAAGGTAAGATGGATGGTTTCAAAACGGATAGGATGTTGTAATTGTTGACTTAATATTTTTTCAATTTCATCACGCAAAATCGGAGAATAATAAGGGTAAGTCAGAATCAATAAACCCAATAAAAAAACAACCAATAACCCATTCACCAAAATGCTAATAAAAATTAAACGTAATAGCTTAATCAAGGTGACAACAGTGAATTATTTACGGCAAAATGAAGTGATTAAAAACAG
Organism: Thioflexithrix psekupsensis; assembly: GCF_002149925.1. Classification (NCBI taxonomy): domain Bacteria; kingdom Pseudomonadati; phylum Pseudomonadota; class Gammaproteobacteria; order Thiotrichales; genus Thioflexithrix; species Thioflexithrix psekupsensis. The sequence continues at coordinate 18,832 of NZ_MSLT01000012.1, forward strand.
GCTGACGTGCAAAGAGAATTTTACACTGTGTTAGCACACGATTTTATCAATCATCATCACCTTTTGTTGATTAAGACACCAATTCAAAATCAATTTTACGTTCATCCACATCCACCCGCATAACGCGCACTTTAAGCCGATCCGATAGACGGTAAATTGTCCCCGACCGCTCGCCATACAAACAATGTCTTGCAGGATCAAAGTGATAGTAATCATTGCGCAACGCAGTGACATGTAACAGACCTTCGATAAATATCCCATCCAACTGCACAAACAAACCAAACGATGTCACGCTATACACCATGCCTTCGTAGATTTGCCCCACTTTATCGCGCATAAAATCACATTTTAACCAATCTATCGCATCACGAGTGGCCTCATCAGCCCGACGCTCAGTCATAGAACAATGTTCACCCAAAGATTCTAATTCATGTTGTGCATAATTAAATTTTTCAGGCGTTTTTTCTCTTAAACAATGTTTAATGGCACGATGAACCAATAAGTCAGGATAACGTCTAATAGGCGAGGTAAAATGAGTATAAGCAGGATAAGCTAAACCAAAATGACCTAAATTAATAGGACTGTAAAAAGCCATGCGTAAACTGCGTAATAACACCGTTTGAATCAATTGTTTATCAGGACGATCTTGGATGCGTTCCACCAATTTCGCATAATGCAACGCGGTGGGCGCATCTTTTCCCGCTAAACGCAAGGCCAAACCCCCTAAAAATTGGCGTAAATCGGTTAATTTCTCCGCATTTGGCCCTTCGTGATTGCGGAATAATAACGGCATTTCCCGTTCCACTAAAAAATCCGCCGTGGCCACATTGGCCGCTAACATCATTTCTTCAATTAAACGGTGGGCATCATTGCGCGTAACGGCAACAATTTCTTGTATCTTTTGTTGCTCATCAAAAATGATCCGCGTTTCTGTGGTTTCAAATTCAATGGCTCCGCGACGTTGACGGCGTTTTAATAACAGGCGAAATAATTGATGTAAATGATCAATATGCGGCAATAATTCAGGATAAGGAAATTGATCCGTTTCTCCCGCCAAAACTTTCGCCACTTGGGTATAAGTGAGGCGTGCCGATGAACAAATGACGGCTTCAAAAAATTGCGTTTTGCGCACATTGCCGTAACAATCAATCTGCATGTCGCACACTAAAGCCAGTCGATCCACGTGTGGATTCAGTGAACACAACTCATTAGACAAAATTTCAGGCAACATCGGAATCACGCGATTGGGAAAATAAACCGAATTTCCCCGTTTTTTTGCGTGTTCATCTAAGGCCGTGCCGGGCTTCACATACGCCGACACATCGGCAATTGCTACCCGAAGTCGCCAGCCTTTGCCTCGCGGCTCGCAATAAACCGCATCGTCAAAATCTCTGGAATCCTCGCCATCAATCGTAACAAACGGCAAATGACGCATATTTTCCCGCTGACACGGCCGACCTTCTACAAAGCGATCAGGAATCGTATCAGAAATGTCTAACGATAATTTGGGTAATTCTTGCAAGACCTCTTCTGGCCATTCGTGAGGTAATTCGTGACTGCGAATCGCAATATCAATTTCCATACCGGGCGCACGATGTTCGCCGACCACTTGGACAATTTCACCAAAAGGGGGACGATTTTTAGTCGGTTGTTGGGTCAAACGCACCACCACAATTTGCCCCGATTCCACATGGCGACAACTTTCGGTGGCCACCACAATATCTTGATGTAAACGTCGATTATTCGGTTCAACGAAGCAAACGCCGCCTTTATTAAAAAAACGCCCGATGACATCGGAATTGTGTCGTTCCAACACATCGACTAATACGGCCTCGCGTCGTCCGCGCCGATCCAAGCCCGCCGGACTCACCAACACCCGATCACCATGTAATAAACTACGCATTTGCGCTTCGGGTAAATACAAATCATCGCTGCCATCATCTGGCACTAAAAAGCCAAATCCTTCAGGATGCGCAATAATTCGGCCGCGTACTAAGTCCATTTTCTCCGCTAAACCATAGCCGCCGCGTCTATTGCGTATCACTTGCCCTTCTCGTTCCATCGCCCGTAAACGTCGCCGCAGGGCTTCTAACTGTTCTTCGCCATGCAGCTTGAGGTCGTCGGCGATCATCGGCAAAGTCATTGGCACGCCAACGTGTGCCAGACGCATCATGATAAATTCGCGGCTGGGAATGGGTTTTTCGTATTTTTCCTGCTCCCGACTGAGAAACGGATCAACATCGGGAAGCACAGGCGCGTTACGTTTAGGACGCGAACGGGCAGGGCTTGGGGAGTCAGCCTTAGGGGATGATTTTTCTTTCTTTCTACGTGTAACCATTGACAATCCATTTTTCGTAATGTACCATGCTCGCTCAACATTTTGTTGCCGAGGTGGCGGAATTGGTAGACGCGCTAGCTTCAGGTGTTAGTGGGGGAAACCCCGTGAAGGTTCAAGTCCTTTTCTCGGCACCATTTGTTTGTATCTGCATGATTTTAGGCTATTTTTTTTGACGTTTCTCCGTCGTTTCTTCTCTTTACATCCTCTCTTTGGCGCGTAATGTGCCTATTCTAACATGAATTCTCCCGTTTAGCTGACTTCTTCTATCCAAGCGGCTTGGATGGCTTCCAGAATTTTCTCATTGGAACGCTGCGGGTCGTCGCTAAATTCGCGCAATTGACAAATCCACTGGTGCATGTCAGGAAAATTAACGTATTGTGGATCAACCTCCGGGTGGTGTTCCGCCAATTCAACAGCAATATCTTGTACATCTGTCCACTTTAAACCTGCGTTTGTATTCATAAAATTCTCCTGTCGCTTCAAAAAAACAATCACAATCGTAAAAAGCACAATGTGGCGGCCGCTACGAGACTTCGCAAGGCAACAATTCACTTGAACATTGAAATTTAACGTGTTGATTAAAATCTATACAAAGCTGTGCGATAATAGTCCGTTAATGGATTTTAATACTTTCAATCTTTTGTCATCTGTCATCATGAGGATTTTGCGTGAGCCAAGCCCGCCGTCAACGAAAATTAAATACCGCTACGCAAAAACTGATCGGCCACGGATTGCGCGAAATTGTGCTGATCTTTTTTTGTTTCATGGGATTATACCTATTTGTCAGCTTATTGACCTATTATCCTTTAGACCCCGGTTGGTCGCACAGCGGACAAGTCGAAGAAGTCCGTAATAAAGGCGGAGTGGCTGGTGCCTTATTCGCTGATATTTTCTTTTATTTATTTGGTTTTTTTGCTTATTTATTTCCCATTATGGTGGGTTATATGGGGTGGATGATTTATAAAGGTCGTCACCATGATATTTTAGCCGAGCCGAAAAATTTAGTGGTGCCGGGTATTGGTTTTATTTTAACCTTGAGTGCGGGCTGTGGATTAGCGATTGTGCATTTTGCTTCGGAAGCGGTGTTATTACCAAGCCATGCGGGGGGCATTTTAGGCATGGTGGTGGGGAAAAGTTTGCAGGGTGTTTTTAGTCAATTGGGGGCGACGTTATTATTATTGGCATTATTTTTTACAGGGGTGACATTATTAACGGGTTTATCGTGGTTAAAATTAATGGATACTTTAGGTTTTCATACCTTGCGTTTTATGCCCGTGTTAGAAAAATATGTGTTGCATCAATTTGTGCCGTGGTTATTACATCAATTAAAACAAATGGGCTTAATGATTCGCCGGGTTACTGTTTTAATTTATACTCGCGTGTCGCAGTTTCTCGTTGAGAAATGGGCGGCGTTTCAAGAGCGTCGTCAGAATCGTTGGGAGTATGACGATGGGGAAGAGGACGAGCGCGATCTGTCTGATCATCAGGAAAAACAGCCGCAAGAGGCTAAAACTCCCGAAAACCCAGAAAAAAAATCAGTTTCCGGAGCCACACGAGTGGCAAAAAAAAATGAATTGATGGAAACTGAAGCCGATGATCTACCCGCCAGCCGTCCCATTTTAACTAAAAATATCAATATGTTAGAGGATGGCGCATCTTTAAAGCCCGTCGGTGAAGTGTCAAATTCTCCGCTGATCGCTTCGGTTTCTGTGAAAAAAGCCCTGTTGGCAGACCCGCATGGTTTGACTTTACCTGCGCATGTCCCTGCGGTGCAAGACAGTGTGTTGATTGAGTGGTTAAAATCGGCATTTTCTACTTTGGGGCATTCTATCCAAGTGCGTGCGACCCATCCGGGACCTGTATTGGTGGGATTTGAAATTGAATTTGACTCAACATTTAATAGTGCGGAATTAAATGCGTTTATTCCTGATTTAGCCACGGCTTTGTCGGTGAATCGGGTAAAAATGATAGAAACTGCGCCCAATCATTTCGCCTTAGAATTACCCAATCCGAATCGTCAAATTATCCCATTGGCGCAATTGTTTAATAGTGCATTATGGCAGCAGGCTTCTGTGGCCACATTAGTGGTTGGACAGAATTCAGTGGGAGAAACGGTGTTATTAGAATTAAACCGTGTTCCTCATTTGATCATTGCGGGTGTGGATGCAGAAGAATGCCATACTTTCTTAGACACTTTATTAGTCAGTTTATTGGTGAAAAATACACCAGAATATTTGCGTTTTGTTCTATTCAGTGGTGAGAAACAGTATTTAAGCCATTATCATGATATTCCCCATTTATTAGTGCCGTTAATTGAAGATGTGGCGACATTATTACCGATTTTACAATGGTGTGTTAAAGAAATGGAGCGGCGTTATCGTTTAATGGCTAAACATCATGTGCGCAATATTGAACGTTATAATGAAGTGTGGTTGCACAACCAAACTGAAGTGCCAAATGAGCAGGGAGATAGTGTAAAAGAACAGGATGATTTTTTACCTTATTTGGTCATTGTGATTCCTGAAATTTCTGAATTAACCTTGTCCCCAATGAATCAGTCGATTGAAGAGCCAATCAGCCAATTGACCCAAAAAGCCAGAGCCGCAGGTTTGCATTTAATTCTGGCCACACAATTTCCTTCAATTAATGTCATTACAGGCTTATTAAAAGCGAATATTCCCACGCGAATTGCGTTAAAAGTGGAGAGTAAAACAGAATCACGCCACATTCTGGGACAGTTAGGCGCGGAATGTTTGTTGGGACAAGGGGATATGTTGTATTTAAGTCCGGGGACAGGGATGCCAGTGCGCTTGCATGGGGCTTATGTCAGCCGTCAAGAAACGGAACAATTGCTGACTGATCTGCGAAAACGTGCAGGCGATCCCCATTATTTTTCTATTCCATCAGCCGAATAATTGTCAAAATGACCGCTATTTTATCTAAAACCCAAGTCCATTATTTATCTGTCAGCGCGGAACAAGCCGGACAACGCATTGATAATTTTTTACAAAATCAATTAAAAAACATTCCCAAAAGTCATATTTATCGCATTTTGCGCACGGGTGAAGTTCGGGTCAATAAAGGACGAATTAAACCCACTTATCGCGTGCAAATGGGTGATGAAATTCGAGTGCCTCCTTTGCAAATGACGGAAACGGAAACGCCCAGCGTGCCTCATGCGGGCATTTTGGCGCAATTGTCCGCGGCCATTTTGCATGAAGATAAGCAGTTATTGGTCGTGAATAAACCCGCGGGCATGGCTGTACACGGCGGCAGTGGGGTGCAATACGGTGTCATTGAAGGTTTGCGGGCATTGTATCCTGATGCACCTTATTTGGAATTGGTGCATCGTTTGGACAGAGATACGTCAGGTTGTTTAATGATTGCGCGTCGATCCAGTATGTTACGACGTTTACATGAACAATTGCGCACGGGACAATTACATAAAAAATATGTTGCTTTAGCCGCAGGACGGTGGCCAAATCGCTGCCATACGGTTGATGCGCCCTTGAAAAAAAATACGTTACAGTCGGGAGAACGTATGGTTCGTGTGACAGAAGACGGCAAACCCGCGGTGAGTCAATTTAAAGTCTTGCGCCATTTTCCCGAACACAACGCCACGTGGATACAAGTAGAACCTTTGACCGGACGCACGCATCAAATTCGTGTCCATGCCGCTCACGCCGGACATCCTTTAGCGGGCGATGAAAAGTATGGGATTGATGATTTTAATCAGAAAATGCGTCAATTGGGCTTAAAACGCCTGTTTTTACACGCGCAATCGCTGACCATCGATCTGCCTGATAGCGAGTACCATTTGGAAATTAACGCGCCTTTACCGCCAGAATTACAGCAATTCTTAGATAAGTTGCAGTAGGGTTAGATAACGTTAAAACTAAACATTCTAAATTGTTAAATTTTTTCTTGGTAAAGGCTGTCGGTTGACCGTTTGCGTGAGTTAAGATCATACTTTGGTAATTCGATAAGTTTTTGTTTAATTACTTACAAATAATTTTGTTTTTTTACCCACCCATTGTTTTTCAGGAGACCCTTTATGACCACGAATAACACACCACCAAACGCGCTTGAAAACGACCTGCCCGAAGATGGCGAACTCACTTTGGAAGAATTAGAGCAGATTATTGGCGGTCAAGCTGACCCCTCACTTAATTTAACGGTTGAAAACAAATTTATTGGAGACGTGCCGGTGGTACAAGCTGCAACTGACACTGCTTATAGCAGTTTTCTCGGCGCAATTGGCTCTTCTGGTAATGAAGCAACACGCCCGCATCTCCATGTCCTCAATCTGACCACGCATTTTCCCTAATATTGTATTGTTTTTTGGTTCAAACTCCGCTCATGGCAACTCTAGTTATTGCAACACAAGGAACGTTAGGCGACCATTTACCCTATTTTGCCTTGGGTCGTTTGCTCCAAACGCGGGGGCATCAAGTGCGTATGGCCGTCAATCCTGCCATGCTCACCTTAGCGGCTGAGTCGGGGTTAACTGCTGTGCCGTGTGGAATTTTAATGGGGGAAACGGAAGCACGACGCGGAGCGACAGATTGGGATGAGCTTCAATATTCAATAGCAGAACAGATTCCACAATGGCAGGCATTTTGTAGGCGCGAAATTCCGCTTGCTTTTGCGCAATTGTGTGAAATCTGCGCGGATGCAGATGTACTGATTTGCGCTTACCAACGCCATACTTTAGCGGCTTTGACCGCGGCGCGGACAGGGATAGCTTGGTTGACCACTTCGCTCATGCCTGCCTTGCATTGTGCGCCACCGTCGCCTGAGCGTGCGGCATTGGGAGAGGCACTGACGCACACTTTAGCAGAAATCATCACTGAATTAGGTGTTACACCGAATTGGGAGCAACCCGCACAACGCAGGCAAGCCATTCTTGCTGCCAGTCCTCATTTTTCCCAAGTCAGTGCGGTACATGCGTTTTATACGCAAACAGGCTTTTGGTTTTACGATGACTTGCATCAGAAAACACAAGATCATGCCGATTTGTACGCTTTTTTACAGCGTTATCCTGAACCGTTGGTGTTGTCGTTTAGCAGTTTACCGTTGCAACATCCTGCCGAAGTGCTGGCCTTGCATGTTCGTGCGGCGGCGCAATTGGGACGGGGTTTAATTGTGCAACGCGGTTGGGCGAATTTTCACGCGGATTTATTGCCTGATGATTGCGATAATAACGCGGTATTTTTTAGCGATTTTTTGCCGCATCCGTGGTTATTTTCCCGTGCGGCGGCCGTGATTCATCACGGCGGTATTGGTACAATTGCCAACGCGATACGCCAAAGTTGTCCCATGTTGGTAGAACCTTATGGCAACGATCAATTTTTTAATGCGCGCCAAGTCGTCGCACATGGCATCGGTGCTGCCGCTCATCCGCATAAAATAACCGTTAATGGCTTAATTCGATTATTAGAACAAAAAGTGCTTACGCCGCATTGCCGCGCTCAGGTACAAGATTTAGCAGTTAAAATTAATGCTGAAAACGGTTTACAAATGGCTTGTGAACGGATTGAAAGCTGGTTTTGCTAATTTTTTCTACTCACAATAAAGGCTCGCCACATGGCAACTCTTGTGATTTCTAGCACTGGCACGCTGGGTGATCATTTACCCTATGTTGCCTTAGGCGAGCGTTTGCAGCAACGTGGGCATCAAGTACGAATGGCGTTGCGGCCGTCTATGCTCGGTTATGCCAGTGAATTGGGTTTGGCAACGTATGCGTGTGGCACAGAACTCACGGAAGAAACCGCTCGCTCTCGTGCGTTAGATTGGGATGAATGGCAAGCTCCCTCTGTTCCTATCGCGCAACAAGTTGCCATCATGCAGCAGCGAATTTTGAATGAAATGCCTGTGATTTTGAACGAGTTAGAAGTGGCGTGTGCGGGTGCGGATTTGCTGATTTGTGGTTTTCAACGGCATTTATTTGGGACATTGTTGGCGCAAAAAATCAAGTTGCCATGGATTGCGGCTTCAGTCACGCCCAAATTCCAATGTCTTGAACCCAATGCACAAGAAGTTAGCAATACTCAAGTATTGCGTGACTGGTTCATGCCTGCGTTAAATACAATGTGTGAACAAAACGGGATTGTGCCACCGATGAATGGGTTAGATGCCGAGAAAAATCCGCGGTCATTGTTGGGTGCCAGTGCTTATTTTGCGCCGACTGCGCCCAGTTATGCGCATTATCAGGCGTGTGGTTTTTGGTTTTATGCGTCTCCTGCTTGGCAACGGTGGCAGCCCGATGAAGCATTGCGTCGTTTTATGGAAGCGGGCGATCCTCCGTTGTATCTCAGTTTTAGCAGTATTCCTGTGGTGAATCCGCGCCAGGTTTTAGCCCTGCATGTGCGGGCTGCGGCGCAATTGGGACTGCGTTTGGTGGTACAACGGGGATGTGCCAATTTTCACGCGGATTTTTTGCCAGATGACTGTGATCCAAAGCAGGTGCAGTTTGTTGATTTTTTACCCCAAGATTGGTTATTGCCGCGCACGGCCGCCATTATTCATCATGGCGGGGTTGGCACGTTGGCGCGGGCGTTGCGGCATGATTGTCCGATGTTAATTGAGCCGCTTGGGAATGATCAGTTTTTTAATGCCACCCGAATTTTAAAATTACAAGTCGGTGCTGCCGCCCATCCCCATCAGATCACTGCCGACAGTTTGGCGCGAATTTTAGAGCGCAAAGTGTTAAACGAACAAACTCGACAACATGCCCGTATTTTAGGGGAAAAAATCCGCGCTGAAGAGGGCGCAACAGTGGCGTGTGAATGGATTGAGTCTTGGTTGTAAGTTTATTTTTACCCCCGCTATTTTTCCAAAGGATACCTATGAAAAACACCACCTCTCTGTTAAAAAAACGGTCTTTATCCGTTGCGTTGGCCTTGTCGATTGCCAGCACGCCACTGTGGGCTAATGACCCATCCACTCCTGAACAAGATGTTGATTTTATAATGAAAACATTTAACGACGCATTAGGTAAACCCAATGCCCGTGATGGTTTAATTCTGACGAATCAGCATATTTATTACAATGGCGATCCCATTTACATTGATATTGATTTGCCAGCCAGTTTGCCGCCTTTTTTTGAGGGCAAAGCCGAATTGCAATTGCTGTTACACATGCAAACGGGTGATGTGGCTGACAGCGTTGTGACGGCTTTTCCTGTGCCGTCAAAGGGACGTGTGTTTGAAGATACGGTGGACATAACGGTGTTGCCGCCGGGGGTTTATCAATTTAGTTTGGTGTTGGTTAAGCCTAGTGGCGATGCCACCAAAGTTTCTGACTGGTTTGGGGGTCATGGTGCTTTGTTGGGCGGTGTTCGTTTGAAAATCAGTGCGAATAAGGACATTGTGGACAGTGAAGACATTGACGGTGATGGTCTGCTTGAAGGGGATGCCAATGCAGATGGTTACGTGGATATGCTGATGGATGATAATGAAACGTGTAATAACAGCGTTCTCAAGGGAATTTATGCTTATACCGTCAGTGGGTTGACAAAGCACGGTGCGTATTTGAAAGACTATGTGGAAGTGGGTTTTGATGTGTTTGATGGTCAGGGGAATATGGACAGTTTCTCTGTGAATAATATTGACCGCGCCACTTACCGCAATTATGCCACTTATCAAGTGGATGAAGATTGTCAAGGTACGGTGACTTATCCTAATGGGGGGTCATTTTCGATGTTTGTGCCAGTTTCTGGGGATGAGTTTTATTACTTGTCTGTGGGGGAAACGCCGCTGCAATCTTTCGGTGGACGGGAATATCGTCTGACAAAAATGCCTGATGCGGGGTGTTCTGTAGCCACTTTAAATGGCGTTTATTCTTATGCGGGTAAGGGGATTAAACGCGGTGTAATGTGGATTGAGACGGGTTTTGAGTATTTTGATGGTCAGGGTAATGTGTCTCTGATGTACGTTAATAATATTACTAAAAAAACTGAATATGCCCATGGCGTTTATTCTGTCAATCCTGATTGTTTGGGAGTCACCACTTATCCGGATGTTGAAGCCAAAACAACCGAACGTTATGTGATGTTTGCTTCGCCTACGGGCAATGAGTTTTCATGGATGCAAGTGGATGGTTTGCAAATGTTAGGCTTTTTCAATGGCAAAAATCTGCGAACTTCTCGTTCTCCGGTGGGTTTTCCCGGTTTGATGGCGTTTATGGAGGGCGGAGTGCTTGATCCCCAAGTCGTTGAGGGCATGGCGTGTAACATACCTGATCCAACTAAACTGCCTGAAGGGACTGAAATTCAATGTGGTCACGGTTACGAAGTGGTCAATGCCCGCTGTGAATTAACGTCAACTGAGCAGCAAGCTGATGGGCCTTTGGTGGGGGGCCGGGGGCGATTTGTCCTGCGGGGGTGATGTTGGTGCCGGGAAGTTAAGTTGTTACAACAAGACACTATCGACAAGCTCCCCATCTAGTGAAGACACCTTTATCTCTGCTGTGCCGACTGAGCCTATCTTTCCGCCCTGAAGGACGGAAAGATATAGCAAGATGATGTGATTTATAAAACCTTTATTTTGTCTGAATCAGAATTTACAGACACAAGAATTTTCAAAATTGACTCTTGCAAGTCTTTTATTTTCAATAGGTTTTTTATTCTTTAATTCTGAAAATCCTAAAATTCTGTAAATTCTGATTCTGACAGAAAGATTTTATGAATGACTTAATTTTGGTATAGGTGCTATTGAATAAAAATTCAGTAGTCCTAGTCAAGTAGTGAAATGAGTAATTTAAATTTTTTACCCTACCCCCAATTTTCTAAATTGTGCCATTGGTTCGTTTTGTTGGAAAATTATCTTTGTGGTGTAGGGATTTTGAAAAAGGTAAAATTTAAGACTATTGTGTGTTTGATAAAATAGGAATGTTTTGGTACTGCACTCATGAAATATAATTATGAAGACCTCAGCCCAGATCAGTTTGAAAATCTGATATACCAAAATTAAGTCATTCATAAAATTTTTTCTGTCAGAATCAGAATTTACAGAATTTCATGATTTTCAGAATTAAAGAATAAAAAATCTGTTTAAAATAAGCGACTTGCAAGAATAAATTTTGAAAATTCTTGTGTCTGTAAATTCTGATTCTGACAAAATAAGAATTCTACGAACCCTATCTTTTTGGTATAGTATTTTTATGCCAACAGTTGCTTGGAATATCTGTGCAAGGCTTTTCTAAAGGAAAAGATGGTGGGCGAGATGCTAAATTCGTAGGTACAGCGGAAATTTTCCCTAGTAAATCCGCTCCTTGGCAGGGAACAGTTATCATACAAGCCAAACATACCAACGGACATAACAGAAATTTTTTGGAATCTGATTTTTTTAGTGTTGAAAGCAAAAGCAACATCATTGCAAAAGAAATTCCCAAAATTAAAAATCTAAAGGACAATAAACAACTAGATCACTATATGTTATTTTCTAATAGGAAATTAAGTGCTATTGCGGAGAGCGAAATTCGCACACATATCTCTACAAAGTGCGGGATTCCAGAGGAGTCTATTTATCTTTGCGGTGTAGAGCAATTAGAGAGTTATTTGAAAACTTTTCCAGATGTCCCTAAACGCGCAAATCTTGATCCAATAAACTCACCACTAATTGTTAGTCCTGATGATTTAGCCGAAATTGTTGAAGCGTTAGCAAGAAATACAAATATAGTTCGAGAATATATTGAACACCCTCCGACACCACGTATTTCTTATGAGGAGAAAAATAGGCTCAATAATATGAGTGATGAATATGCTACAGCTCTACGAAAAAAGTATTTAAAGGAAACAGAGCAGATTAGAAATTTTTTGTCTGCACCAGAAAATATTGAATATACTCAGAAATATGAAACCGTTATTGACGAGTTTAATTTTAAAATCATTGCTAAACGCAGAGATTACCAACTTTTTGATGACGTGATGAATTATCTTACTGATTTGCTTTTTAACCGCGATCCTGTCTTAAAAAAGAACCAAAAATTAACTAGAACCGTGCTTTTTTATATGTATTGGAACTGCGATATTGGAGAAAAGAGCGATGCTGAGACCGACTAAACATTCACATCCTGATAAAACAGTGATTTATGTTTCATTTTTATTGTTAGAATATCTTAAAAAACAACGAGTAGAAAATTATTCTGCTCTGCTAAATTATGCAAAAGAATCAGTTAATGGTGGAGATGTTTTATTTTTACCTGCATTAAATTTTCTTTTCATTATGGGCTTAATTGACTATCGCCCTAAAACCGACGCAGTGGAATATATAGGAAAAAATGAAACTCTCTAAATTGTATGCCAATAAGCCTGATATTTTTGAACCCGTTAATTTTATTGCGGGTCTAAATGTTGTCATGGCTGAAATTCGGCTACCAGAGAATAAAAATAAGGATACCCATAATCTAGGAAAAACAACACTGGGTAGATTACTGGATTTCTGTCTTTTATCTGGTCGAGATAAGGGGTTTTTTTTATTCAAGCATTCTGATATTTTTAAGGAATTCATTTTTTTTCTTGAAATTGAATTATTAGATGGTTCTTTTATAACCATACAACGAAGCGTCAAAGAAGCTACAAAGATTAGTTTTAAAAAATCATCCGAAGGTCAGCAAGATTTTTCTTTACTTTCAGATTCACAATGGGATCATTTTAATGTGCCATTTGATCGGGCAAAAAACCTATTAGATGGTCTGCTTGATTTAGATGCACTAAAACCTTGGAATTTTCGTCAAAGTTTGGGTTATTTTTTACGATTACAAAACGATTACCAAGATGTCTTTAAATTGGCTAAGTTTGTCAAACATGTTGATTGGAAACCTCAGTTAGCCAATATATTGGGTTTTAACGGGGTTGTGATTAAACAACACTATGAAAAAGAGCAGGCATTTGAAGATAAGAAAAAAGAAGCTAAAATCATAAGTAAAGAGCTTGATGGCTCAATTTCAGATATTAGTAAAATTACAGGCACTCTCCAGTTAAAAAAAGAGGAGGTTGAAAAAAAACAATCCTTGCTGGATGCTTTTGATTTTCGTATGGATGACCAAGATAAAACAATACAATTGGTTAATGAAATCGATGAAGACATTGCTTTGCTTAATATGCAGAGATACTCGCTCAATCAAAACAAAAAGAAAATTTTCTCCTCTTTAAAGGAGGTACAAATATTATTTAACCCAGATGCTGCTTCAAAATTATTTGAAGAAGCAGGTGTTTTTTTCAAGGACAAATTAAGAAAGACTTTCAACAATTGATTGCTTTTAATAAAGCGATTACTGATGAAAGACGTGCGTATCTCTTGGAAGAAAAGGACGAAATAGAAACCGAATTAAAGCGTATTAATGATGAACTAGATCGTTTAGGTAAACAGCGTTCGGATATTTTATCTTTTTTGAGCGATACAAATGTCTTTGATAAATACAAACAAGTTACCGATGAGTTAGTTACCTTAAAAGCGGATATAACCTCACTTGAACGACAACTCGATTTTTTACATCGCCTACAAGAATTACGCTCTGAAATTAGGTTATTGAGTGAAGAGAAAGGGCATTTACAATCTAAGATAGAACAAGATGTAGAGCAACAGAATTCAGATTCAACCAGTCTTTTTTCCTTAATTAGAAGATTCTTTAGTGAAATCGTTGAGGAAGTTATTGATAGAAAAGCATTGCTGACTGTTTCGCCAAACAAAGAGGGACATCTTGAGTTTAAAGCTGAAATTCTTGATGATTCAGGCAATTCTACCAGTGCGGACAAGGGGCATACTTACAAGAAGTTACTTTGTATGGCGTTTGATTTAGCTATTATTAGAGCGCATCATGATAAAAAATTTCCACGCTTTGTTTATCATGATGGTGTGTTTGAAACTTTAGATAATCGTAAAAAAGAAAACTTGCTCAATGTAATTAGACGATATACTGATTTTGGAATTCAGCATATCATTACATTAATTGATTCTGATCTTCCCATACGGAATAATAAGGATTGTCCCGTATTTGATGGAGATGAAATAATTTTGTTATTGCATGATGAAAATCAACAGGGCAGGATTTTTAAAATGAGAGAATGGTAACTCACGTTACACACCCAATTCCCGCATGGCGAGATAACGAGATAAATTCACCACAAAATTTTGTTGTTAAAACTAACGGGATAATAACCTGTTCTCTTCCCCCTCCTATACCAAAATTAAGCCATTTATAAAATTTTTCTGTCAGAATCAGAATTTACAGAATTTTAGAATTTTCAGAATTAAAGAATAAAAAACCGATTGAAAATAAACGACTTGCAAGAGTCAATTTTGAAAATTCTTGTGTCTGTAAATTCTGATTCTGACAACATTCAGAAAAGAAAATTGAATGGCAACGAAATCAAACCCAATACGCCGTCCGCGTCATTACTTTTGACATTTGCTGCATTAACCAAGGAATCGGTTTGGGCAGAGGAACGCCGCCGTGTTTAACGGCAACCGTGGCGTGATGGGCTTCGTCTTGACGCATTTGTTCTAAAATAGCGCGACTTTTTTGATCGGGTTCAGGAAGACGGGATAAATGATCATTAATGTGCGCGACCACTTGGCGTTCCGTCTCTGCAACAAAACCTAAACTCCATTTATCTCCCACCATTCCCGCCACGCTACCAATAGTAAATGATCCTAAATACCACACAGGATTGAGAAAACTCACGTGACTGCCCAAATCTGTCACGCGCTGCTGACACCAACGCAAATGATCATGTTCTTCCAGTGCAGAACGTTTCATATTTTCTTGAACCTGCACGCTGCGCGCCGTCAACGCCTGCCCTTGATACAAGGCTTGTGCGGCCACTTCGCCTGCGTGATTAATGCGCATTAAACGGGCAGATAATTGTTTTTCAGCCGCGTCCATTTCGCCATCCATTAGGTTTTGACTGGGATCGGCACGGCCAGTGCTAAGTGGCTCTCCAAATACCGTGCGCACGGCTTGATCAAAATTGATAATTAAATCGTCTAAAGGACTGTATTTACGTTGCATATTATCTCTCCATTATTGAGAAAATTATTTGTACAGCCAAACCCGCATTAACGATAATAATTTATCAATATCAACAGGTTTAGTTAGATAATCATTTGCGCCCGCTTCAATACATTTTACCTTATCATCTTTCATGGCTTTGGCTGTGAGGGCGATAATGGGTAATTTACGAAATTCAGCTTGTTTGCGAATCGCCTGCATGGTTTCATAACCGTCCATTTCTGGCATCATAATATCCATGAGAATAAGATCAATATTCTTTTTCTGCTTTAAAATCGCTAACGCCTCAATTCCATTATTGGCAATACTGACCTCCATATCCTTGTCTTCTAATACCGTCATTAAGGCAAAAGTATTGCGCATATCATCATCCACCAATAGCACTTTTTTATGCGCTAAAATGGCTTCTTTATCATGCACCATACGCAACATTTGTTGCTTTTCTTCTGATAAAGTATTGGCGATTTGGTGCATGAATAACGTCGCTTCATCTAATAATCGTTCGGGAGAAGCCACCGATTTTACCGTTAAGCTGTCTTCAAAACGTTTTAAGGTTTGTTCTTCATCTTCAGTTAAAGTACGATTAGCATAAAGAATAACAGGAATTTTTGCCCATTCTTCCTCTTTAACTAATTGCGATAATAAAGCCAATCCTTGCGCATTTTCTACATCCACATCTAAAACAATGGCATCAAATTGAACGTGCGGTTGTTTTAATTGCGCAATGCCTTCGCTGACCGTGTGGCATATTGTGCATTCCACATCTTTATCTGCAATCACTTTAAACATTGCTTCTTGATGTTGGGCATTGTCAACGATTAATAACAAGTGTTTAATCACTTGTTCAATCACTTCTGATAATTTTTCAAATGCCTGCGTTAATTCGCCCATATTCACAGGTTTTAATAAATAACCCATTGCGCCCATTCGCTTGGCATTACGGGCTTGATCTGAGCCTGAAATAAAGTGTACAGGAATATGTCGCGTATCCGAATTATCTTTTAATTTTTCCAATACCGTTAAGCCATCAATTCGCGGCAAACCCACATCTAAAATAATCGCATCAGGTTTATAACGATGCACCAATTCTAATCCAGTATTGCCGTCTTCCGCACGGATACATTTAAAACCTTTCTCATGCGCCAATTCAACCAACATATTGGCAAAAGTACGATCATCTTCCATCACCAATAAAGTTTTATCATTGTGATGTAAAATATCTCGATCATCATGTAATTTATCACTGGATGCTACCGTTTCTTTAGGCGCAGCAGAATAGACAGGAGCCGTTTCTTTATCCTTATTTAATTTGGTATGGGGCGAAGAGGTGGAATCAGAAATTTGATTTAAATCATTCAAGGTTTGATTTAAAATAGATTGCTCAGGTAAAAAGGTTGATTTTTTACCATTATTATTTAAATTAAGAGAGAATAATAAAATAAACGTGCTGCCCACATTCACTTCACTGGTTAAGAATAAATCGCCCCCCAATAACCGCGCCAATTGTCGAGAAATCGCCAAACCCAATCCCGTGCCACCATAACGGCGACTGGTGGTGCCATCGGCTTGTTGAAACGCCTCGAAAATAATCGCTTGCTTGTCTTTAGGCACGCCAATACCCGTATCATTGACACTGATCATTAAATAATCATTAGACGGATTATATTGTTTTTCTCTCAAAAACGCCGCACTGGGACGCGCCAAAGTTAAAGTCACTTGCCCTTGTTCAGTAAATTTAAACGCATTGGATAATAGATTATTAATAATCTGTTTTAACCGCTGCCCATCGGTATGAATCACATCAGGCACATTAGCCTCGCGGATAATTTTAAATGACAGATGCTTTTCCTCTGCCAAATGGTGAAATTTCTGCTCCACAGAAGCCAATAATTCTTGAATAGGACAAGGTTCTCGATTAATCTCAATTCGCCCTGCTTCCACCTTGGATAAATCCAAAATTTCATTAATCAGCGTCAGTAAATCTGCCCCTGCGCTGTGAATGGTTTTGGCATATTCCAATTGTTTCTCCGTTAAATTCCCCTCTGCATTGCGTACTAACAATTGCGCGAGAATTAATAAACTGTTTAATGGCGTGCGCAATTCATGCGACATATTGGCCAAAAATTCAGATTTATAACGGCTGGCCAATTCCAATTCTTTGGCTTTACTTTCAATGGCAATTCGTGCCGATTCTAACACTTTATTCTTATCTTGAACGGCTAAACGTTGGCGTTCTAATTCAATTGTACGGGATTGCAATTCTTCATTGGCTTGTCGCAATTCTTCTTGTTGCGTTTGCAATTCTTCTGATTGACTTTGCAACTCTTCATTGGCTTGTTGCAATTCGGATTGTTGGCGTTGTAATAACTCCGTTTGCTGCTCCATTTCTCGCGCTTGCAATTGCGTTTGTTCTAATAGCGCGGCCATCAAAGTGCGAGAAGTCGCTGAATGCACCGCAATGGCAATGCTATTACTGACTTGATTTAAGAATTCTAATTGCAGCGAAGTAAAGCCGCTTAATGTCGCTATTTCCAACACCCCTTTTAAATTGCCTTCATATAAAAAAGGAGTCACCACAATATGTTTTGGCGCACTGCCACCTAAACCCGTTTGCACATATAAATAATCCTCTGGCGGCTGTGCAATCACAAAGGTTTTGCGTTCCAATGCCGCTTGGCCAATTAAACCTTCCCCAATACTAAACTCATGTTTGGCATGTTTGCGCCACACATAAGCGTGGCTGGCCACCATTTTTAAATAAGGCTGATCCGTTTCCTCATCATAAAGCAAATAAATCGCACCCACTTGCGCCCCTAAATAGGGAACAAGATAATTCACAATATTCTCCGCCAATGTGACAATATTTTGCTCACCACTGACTTTATTACTTAATTCAGTTTGTCCCGTTTTTAACCAATCTTGTTCTTGAGTTAATTTTACCGCTTCGCGTAAATTTAATAACATATTGGATAAAGCCAAACCAAACTCATCTTTTTCAGAGAGCAATTTAATCTCATTATTATAATCGCCACTGGCGATGGCTTTGGCTTGATGAATGGTGTCTAAAATACTGTATTTAAGTTGATGGGCATAATTCACCAATTCCGCAACTTCATCCTTACCAATATAAGCAATATCTTGGCATAAATTAGGTTGTCCTTGACTTAATAAATATAAATGCTCATTCACTTGGCGCAATGGTTTTAAAATGCGTCGCGTTAATAAGTAAATAGAGACCAAGGCTAAAGCCACACCCAGAACACCAATTAACATAATCGTGAAAAAAGCCACACGAGATTGATGCACAATATCTGCCGTAGGAATATTGACAGCCACCATCCATTTAGAATAATTATTTCCTATTTCAATAGGATAACCAAAAGTTAAAATCATTTCTTGGAGCAAAACAGAATAACGTTCTAAGAAAAATTCTCGATGCTGCATAACAGTATCAATATAACGCTGTTCCACGCCCACTTCTTGTAATGTTTTACCTAAACGATGGGTCGCATCCTCACGACTTGTTCCCACTAAAATACCCGTCCGTGAATAAACCGCCACATAAGCCTCTTCAAAACCATCAATACTAATCTTTTCAAAATAATTAGCAAATTGTTTTATCGATAAATTAATACAAGCAACACCTAAAAATTGCTTATTTTTACCCAAAATAGGCACGACCAAAGAAGTCATCAAAACAGGTTTATTTTGCACATTATATTCATAAGGTTCTATAATCTCAGGTTGTAATGAACGTTTAGGATAAAGATACCAACTTTCAGTGTTATAACCTGTGGTGGGTTCTAGCATTCCATTTTTCTGTGAATCCAATGTCCAATAAGGGACAAAACGTCCCGTCGCATCGTGACCAATTGCATTGACATATTCCGCATCTCGACCATCAAACGCATTGGGTTCAAATACAACTGCGACTCCCGTATATTCAGGATGTGTTTCAATAAATTCTTTTAGAAAAATATTGGCATCTTCTCTGGTAAAATTCAGGTGTCTATTTTCAGCAAATAAAGCAAACATTTGTGTCAATAATTCAGAATTACCAAGCGCATCTTCTAATTTAGAATCTATCACAGAGGCATAAGAAACGGCTAATTTTTGGGTAAAGGCATTGACTTTTTCTTCGGTTAATTGCTCAATTTTCTTATTCACAAAGAAAGAAATACTTAATACGACGGTCGCAATTAATACACTGCTAACCAACATAAATTTACTGCTCATTTTTAATTGATTAAAATGAATTCTCACTGGACAATCTCCCTGTATTAAAATTACTGCGCTGCAACATTTTGTTGCGGTCTCTTTAAGCTATGCTACACTAGCGTGCGCAATGATTCATCTTTTACCTTTTACCTTAGAATTTACCCATTATGCGAATTACGGCAATATATCCCGGTACCTTCGATCCCATTACTCATGGTCACAGCGACATTGCGCGGCGCGCTGCGGTTTTATTTGACCACGTGATTGTCGCTGTCGCTGCCAATCCTGCTAAGGCACCGATTTTCAGCCTTGAGGAGCGTGTTGGTTTGGCACAGACGGTCTTGGCTGATTTAGAAGCGGTTGAGGTGCGTGGTTTCGACGGCTTACTGGCCGAATTTGCCACCCAATGCCAAGCCAATGTGATTGTACGCGGATTACGTGTCGTATCTGATTTTGAATACGAATTTCAATTGGCAGGCATGAATCGTACTCTTATTCCTTCCATTGAAACGATTTTCCTGACTCCAGCGACTCAATATACCTATATCTCTTCTAGTTTGGTACGTGAAATTGCTTTTCTAGGTGGGCCGATTAAGGATTTTGTTCACCCTCAAGTGCTGTCTGCTTTGTCGGAAAAGTGCAAAAAAACACGGAGATAAGCCTTGTCAACGCCTGATATTTTTTCCTATCGCCCTTATTGGGCGCAGCGTTTTGGCACTGCACCTGTGTTACCCATGAGTCGAGCGGAAATGGACGAATTGGGCTGGGACAGTTGCGATGTGATTATTGTCACTGGGGATGCTTACGTGGATCATCCCAGTTTTGGCATGGCGATTATTGGGCGTTTACTGGAAGCGCAAGGGTTTCGTGTGGGCATTATCGCACAACCACAGTGGCAAGATACAAGTGATTTTATGGCATTGGGTCAACCGAATTTATTTTTTGGGATTACATCTGGTAATATGGATTCAATGGTGAATCGCTACACGGCTGATCGTAAAGTGCGCAGCGATGATGCTTACACGCCCAATGGAATCGCAGGAAAACGCCCCGACCGCAGCGTATTAGTGTATAGCCACCGGTGTCGTGAGGCTTATCCTGAGGTGCCGATTGTTTTAGGGGGAATTGAGGCGAGTTTGCGTCGTATTGCTCATTATGATTATTGGTCAGACAAAATTCGTCGTTCAATATTACTTGATGCCCATGCCGATATTCTACTTTATGGGAATGCCGAGCGGGCTTTAGTGGCTTTGGCACATCGTTTGGCGCGCCGCGAGCCGATTGAGCAGATTACGGATTTACGCGGAACGGTTTTTGTACGTCAACAGTTGCCCGAAGACTGGACAAGCATCGCTTCTTCTCAATTGGATCAACCAGGTCCCCTGAATCCGCCTGTGAATCCTTACGCCATGAGTCCGAGTGAAAATAGCACCGTTCAATCTCAAAATGAAAAACAAAAAATTAATCTTGTTCCACGTTCTGTGCTAAATAAAGAAAAAACGTATATCGAATTGCCGTCTTTTGATCAAGTGCGCAGCGATCCGATTTGGTACGCTCATGCTTCTCGTTTACTGCATTTGGAATCGAATCCACACAATGCGCGGGTTTTAACCCAAGCGCACGGCAAGCAATGGTTGTGGGTAAATCCGCCGCCGTGGCCACTGACTACGCCAGAAATGGATCGTTTATACGAATTACCTTATACCCGTCAACCGCATCCATTTTATCAAGGGCAATCAATTCCTGCTTATGAAATGATCCGTTTTTCGATTACAATTATGCGGGGATGTTTTGGTGGTTGTAGTTTTTGTTCGATTACAGAACACGAAGGACGTATTATTCAAAATCGTTCTGAAGATTCGATTGTGCAGGAAATTGAGACGATTCGGGATCAAGTACCGGGTTTTACGGGGATTATTTCCGATTTGGGCGGCCCAACGGCGAATATGTACCGTTTACACTGCAAAAGTCGAGAGATTGAAGCCCATTGTCGGCGTTTATCCTGCGTTTATCCCAGTATTTGTAAGAATTTAAACACCGATCACGCGCCTTTAATCCGTTTATACCGACGAGCGCGGGCTTTACCCGGTATAAAAAAGGTACTGGTTGCGTCGGGTTTGCGCTACGATTTGGCGGTAGAGTCGCCAGATTACGTCAAGGAATTGGTGACACATCACGTCGGCGGTTATTTAAAAATCGCGCCTGAGCATACAGAATCAGCCCCATTAAGCAAAATGATGAAGCCGGGCATGGCGGCTTATGATCGTTTTAAAATTTTATTCGATCAGTATTCTAAAGCGGCAGGAAAAGAGCAGTACTTAATCCCTTATTTTATTGCGGCGCATCCCGGCACCAGCGACGAGGACATGTTGAATTTAGCTTTGTGGCTAAAACGCAATCAATTCCGTGCCGATCAAGTGCAGGCGTTTTTGCCATCGCCTATGGCTTTGGCAACCACCATGTATCATACAGGTTACAATCCATTGCAAGCAGTACGACGCAACAGTGAGCGCGTACACACTGCAAAAGGACTACGCGCTCGACGTTTACACAAGGCGTTTTTGCGTTACCACGATCCTGAAAATTGGCCGTTATTACGCGAGGCTTTAAAGAAAATGGGACGCGCTGATTTAATTGGTTCGGGTAAGCACCATTTAATTCCCGCTTATCAACCCCCATCTAAAACTGAACCTAAAACTCCAATAATTCCCGCTCAAAAAACCCGTTTATTTAAAACACAACACACTCATGCCATTCCCATAAAAAGAAAACGAACGCGATAATATTTTTTGTCAGAATCAGAATTTCCAATTGACCTTACCCGCAAAACGGACGGTATTTCATCATGTCACTCACTGCCAATGATTGGTTAAAGAAAATACGAGAATTACCTCTGCCCGAAAAAATAAAAGTCATTAATGTGTGCGGCGGACATGAACGTGCCATTACCACCGCTGGTTTACGTTCCGCTTTACCTGAGGCGATTGAATTAATACCCGGGCCGGGTTGTCCGGTGTGTATTTGTCCTGAAGAAGATATTTATATGGCGATTCAATTGGCTTTGCATGAATCGGTGATTTTGGTGGCATTTGGGGATATGTTGCGCGTGCCGGTGAATGTGGCTAAAGGAGAAATTCGCTCCTTACAACAGGCAAAAGCCGCCGGTGCGGATATTCGCCCTATCGCTTCGCCTTTGGAAGCCCTACATATCGCACAACACCATCCCGATCAAGCGGTGGTTTTTTTTGCCGCAGGATTTGAAACCACGATGGCACCGGTAGCGGCTTTGTTGGTGCAAGGAATTCCGGAGAATTTATCTATTTTATTATCAGGGCGTTTGACGTGGCCGGCGGTGGATATGCTGCTGCGTACCGGACAAGCCACATTCGACGGTGTTATTGCGCCCGGACATGTCGCCACCGTTATGGGTGCAGAAGAATGGACGTTTATTGTTGAAAAATATGGTTTACCGGCGGCGGTGGCGGGGTTTACGCCGGTGAGTTTATTGGCTGCGTTATATTCGGTGCTACGCCAACATGTGGAAGGTCGGCTGTTTTTGGACAACTGCTATCCTGAATTGGTCAGCGCACACGGCAACAAAACCGCACACACTCATCTACATCACGTCTTTACTGTGACCGCAGCGATGTGGCGTGGGATTGGGATTATTGCGGATTCGGGTTTTAGTTTACGCGAGGCGCGTTATGATGCGCGCTGGCGTTTTCCCGATTGTGCGACAAACGCTTCCAACCGCAAACGGGCGGGAGAAATGCCAGCGGGATGTGATTGTGCGCGGGTGGTGTTGGGACAAATTTATCCCGATGGTTGCCGTTTGTATGGTACGGCTTGCACCCCCCGTTCTCCGGTTGGGCCGTGTATGGTTTCCGACGAGGGCGCGTGCCGTATTTGGTGGAGTGTGGGAATTCGATCCACTGCGCCTACGGCGCAACCTGCGGAAATAACACCAGAATTGTCTATTGGCCGCGAATAATGGGCTAAAACAGGCTGAATATCGTTTTTGCCGCGTCGCTGAATCGCTAGGGCGGCAACAGCAATAACCGAATTACACCGCGGCAGTCGTTGTGGCTGTGTTTTGGGATAATTTGAAGATGTGATGGTTAAGACGGCTTTTATGGCGCGCCGCTTTATTCTTATGAATCAAGCCTTTATCTGCCATTCGATCAATCACAGGCACAGCCACTTGATAAGCCGCTTTGGCTTCTTCGGTGTTGCCGGTTTCGATGGCTTTAACCACTTTTTTGATGTAAGTGCGCAACATGGAGCGTTGGCTGGCGTTTTGTTGACGACGTTTTTCGGATTGACGCGCACGTTTTGCGGCTTGGGGTGAATTGGCCAAAATGGAAACTCCTGCTAAGGTAAGAATCAAAAATCATTAGGGATAAACGATTTAATCCTTAAATATGCTGGTTTTTTTTCAATTTGTCAAGAAAATTTTAGTGTATTGTTTCTTTTTGAGGGATTGGGTAGGGTTTAAATGGAGGATGGCTGGCGCATATTCTGAACGATTCTATCAATCACGTCATTCTGGTATAGTGAATCACTTGCTCATATTGATCAGACATTGATAGGAGCAGGTTTTTAATGGCGGTTATCCAACCCTTAGTTATTTACAATCACTCGAAGGAATACATACGTGACGGTACAACTTTCGGATCGTGTACAAACGATCAAACCCTCTCCAACGCTGGCTGTGACCAATCGTGCCGCTGAAATGCGCGCCGCAGGGCATGACATCATCGGCTTGGGCGCAGGTGAACCCGATTTCGATACTCCCCAACATATCAAAGAAGCCGCTATCGCTGCCTTGAATCGCGGTTTAACCAAGTATACCGCCGTCGAAGGCACGCCTTCTTTAAAAAAAGCCATTGTTGAGAAATTCGCCCGCGAAAATCAACTGACTTATACCGCAAAACAAATTCTGGTCTCTGTTGGCGGTAAGCACAGTTTTTATAATTTAGCTCAAGCCCTGTTAAATCCCGGTGATGAAGTGATTATTCCTGCGCCTTATTGGGTTTCTTATCCTGATATGTGCTTGTTAGCGGGGGCGGTGCCGGTGATTGTGAGTGCGGGGATTGAGCAGAATTTTAAATTAACTCCCGAACAAATCGCCGCTGCTATTACGGATAAAACGCGTTTATTCGTGTTAAATAGTCCTTCTAATCCCACTGGCGTTCATTACACGAATGAAGAATTAGCGGCTTTGGGTAAGATGTTGTTAAATTATCCTCATGTTTTGGTGGCGACGGATGATATGTACGAACATATTTTGTGGGAGGGAATGCCGTTTAAAAACATTTTGAATTTCACACCAGAATTGTACGAGCGTACTATTGTGTTAAATGGTGTATCTAAAGCGTATGCCATGACAGGATGGCGCATTGGTTACGCGGCAGGCCCTGAGCCGTTAATAAAAGCAATGGGAAATATTCAGTCCCAAAGTACCTCTAATCCCACTTCTATCGCACAATATGCCGCTGAAGCCGCACTGAATGGTGATCAATCTTTTATTGCCGATATGGTTAAGGTGTTTAAAGAGCGTCATGATTTTGTGTTAAGTGAGTTGTTAAAGATTGATGGTGTGAGATGTTCACCGTGTCAGGGAACGTTTTATATTTTTCCCAGTTTTGAAGGGGTCATTGCACGCATGGGGATGAAGGATGATTTGGCTTTAGCGGAGTATTTGATTGAGAAAGCGGGTGTGGCGTTGGTGCCGGGGTCGGCGTTTGGTGCGCCGGGCTATGGACGTATATCTTTCGCCACCAGTATGGAAAATTTACAAAAAGCCATGCAACGTTTACAAACCGCCTTGGCGTAGTTAGTCCTCCCTTCTCACCGCGTCTATAACGCCTTAAATCCCAAACACGGGGCTTTAGTCCCCGTGTGTGTTTGGGTCAGCTTATTGATTTTTTTTAAGATTTTAAAAAATCTGTTTGAGAGTTAAATACTTCCTAATGTCTTCTTCTATCTTTTTAAATAAATCGCAATCAGTGAATTTATCATTAACTTTTAAAAGCTCTGTAATGGAAACTCTCGAATTAAAATACTCTCCTATTTTGCTTGTTTTTTCTTCTTCAGGCTTGATTGAATTATTTGCTAATTCTTCTATTTCACTTTTCTCTTTAGCTTCTAATTCTTTAGATATATTGACTAAAAATTTTTCTATAAACTTATAAAGATGATGACCCTTCATAAACAAATAAGCATTTGTCTCATTTAAACCTAATTCACTAAGTCCTTTTAAAAATTCATCGTCAGGGAACAAGTTATTATGATTGAATGTTTGTATTTTTTGAGAAACTGATTCTTGAATTATCTTGAGTTTCTCTTTGTAATTACCGTGATTTATCTCATATTTGTTAGGAATTATATCGCCAAAAGTTACGATTTTTCCAAATTCCCCTATTGAAAAATCGGCGGATTTACCTATGTGCTTACAGTAAAGATTTAAAACCAATAATGGGTATATTATTTTAGAATATTCTGTTAGAAAATCACACAAATCAACAAGTTGTTTTGTACTGTTTGTGGCTTTGACGCAAAGAGAGTTTAAACTTTCTGCATAACATTTTAAATTTTCTATCGCATACGCATAAGTTTGAAAAATATATGGATTTTGGGCAATTTCTTTACCACATTCTGATTGCAGAATATAATCATAATCACTATCTAGGCAAATAAGATAGTTCTTTCCTGTATTAGAAAATAATTTGATAAGACTATCTTTTCCTGTGGTCAAATTATCCCCTGAATGAGGTGAAATATCGAAGCGAATTTGTGCTTGTTTTTGATAAGGCTCAAGAATACCGTACCAAAAACGAACATCAGCATAACTTTCCACAAAAACCAATATTTTTGATCGTGTGGGAGATAATTCGTTACGCTTTTCCTGAAAATCTGCTAATCGAATCAAGATATTGACCTATCTTTAACTGTTAAATGACTAAGTTCAAAGACTCGATCTCCCCACCCTTTCATAATAAGACCAGGGGAATGCGTCGCAAGAATTAATTGGACATTAGGATTTAATCCACGAATATAATTAATAAGATTTTCCTGCCAATCAATATGCAAAGATATTTCAGGTTCATCCATTAACAAAAGAGAAGGCTGGTTATCTTGCACCAATACAGTCAATAAAATAATTAAAAGCTGCTTTTCTCCTGATGACAATTCGTAAGCATTAATCTCTTTATCACCTAATAAAAATTCAAGCTGATTTTTATCCCGATTCACTTTCTTGTTCGTTTCTGAAAATAGCGTATCGATAATCCCTAAAAATTTCTCTTGTGAAAAAGTAATTTTTTGAAATTTTTCAGCAACATCATCATAAGAAGAATGCTCTTGTTCTGATTTAAGCAGTTTTTCTTTTTTTCTACTCAGATTCAACTGGTAATCCATATATTTTATTTGTAATTGATGGATGTGCCAATC
Source organism: Thioflexithrix psekupsensis (assembly GCF_002149925.1). Taxonomy (NCBI): domain Bacteria; kingdom Pseudomonadati; phylum Pseudomonadota; class Gammaproteobacteria; order Thiotrichales; genus Thioflexithrix; species Thioflexithrix psekupsensis. Next base: position 45,854 of record NZ_MSLT01000012.1, read on the forward strand.
TAATTCTGTTTTAACTCGATCATCAGAGAGCTTTTGTACGGCTTCAATAGGCTTTAGTCTCGTATCGAAGGTACGGATTAAATTTTTTTTAATTTTTGAAAATTTCAAATATTGTAATGATATATCTTTTGAAGAAAGATTAGATTTATTATTACCATAAATAATAATCGTATCATCACTAAATGATAGTTTTATCTCATTAACATGGGCAAATAGTGATGTTTCTCTATATCCATCTCTTTCTTCCATTTTTGCTCTGATAGAATACAATAATGATTTTTTCTCTCTATAAATCTGCATTTTACTAAAATCAAAAGCATTATGAATCAAATCAAGTATTGTACTTTTTCCACTGCCATTAATTCCAGATAAAATATTCACATCAGCCTGTAAATTCCACTCAATGTCATAACGTCCCCAAAGCCCGTAGATTTCAACTTTTTTAATAATTAAATTAGTCATAGTAATAATATTGTCCTTTTGTAAAATTAAATGAGCGTAAAGCAAATTATCAACTGTTCATTCAAACCGTGTCAAGCCATTACTGTGTTATTTTTTATTCTAAATTCTCAGCAGACGTAATTCTTGAGTTCTTCGGAGATGTTACGGATAACAAACTACACCCCAAAAAAACAACCCTCGTGACAAACGTCCCACTTCCTATTATAATCCTCGTTTAGTTTCGCCTCGAAAAATGTCGTTAAAACCCACAACGTTTAAACCGACATCGCCCGTAACAACGCCGAAAACCCATCGCAGACCCAAATCACCACAGCGTCCTCGAAAAATACGCTGTGTCGCATAATGACCCGAATTGAATAACCAAAACGCCCAAACGGCATACGCCTTGCCCATGCCTCGACACTGCAACCCCTTAAAGATGAATTAACCGCTTCACCCCTTCTTTACCATTAACCCTCGGTGACAGATTTTATGCCCACAGGACTCTACCAACCCGAATTTGAAAAAGACAGTTGTGGCTTCGGACTTATCGCCCAAATGGATGGCAAACCCAGCCATTGGTTGGTGCAAACCGCTATCGCGTCCTTGACGCACCTCACCCACCGCGGAGCCATCGCTGCCGACGGGAAAACAGGCGACGGCTGCGGTTTACTGCTCCGCAAACCTGACCTGTTTTTACAACACATCGCCCAACAACACAGTATCCAACTCAGCGCAATTTACGGTGTGGGCATGGTGTTTTTACATCCCGATTTAGCCCGCGCTGATTTCGCCCGTGAACAATTAAATCACTTTTTAATACAAAACGGTCTCCACGTAGCGGGTTGGCGCGATGTTCCCACCGATCCCAGCGCGTGTGGCGAAGAAGCCCTGAAAACGTTACCCATTATCGCTCAAATTCTCGTCAACGCGCCCGATGGCATGAGTGAAGACGCATTTGAACGTTTGCTTTATATTGCGCGTCGCCAAACGGAAAAAGCCGTTGCCGCACAACAAAATGATCCCGTTTTCTACATTCCCAGCCTATCGACGCGGGTTATTTCTTATAAAGGTCTGGTGATGCCCGATCTTTTGCCCGTGTTCTATTCTGACTTACATGATCCTCGTTTTGAATCGTCTTTGTGTGTTTATCACCAACGTTTTTCTACGAATACATGGCCAGAATGGCGATTGGCGCAGCCTTTCCGCTATCTCGCACACAATGGCGAAATTAACACCGTGCAAGGCAATCGTCATTGGGCGCAAGCCCGCGGCTACAAATTCCAAACGCCGTTGATTCCCGATATGGAAGCGGTGCGGCCATTGGTGTCTATGAGCGGCTCGGATTCGATGTCGTTGGATAATATGTTGGAAGCCCTGTTAGCGGGCGGAATGGATATTTTCCGCGCCATGCGTTTACTGATTCCACCCGCATGGCAAAATGTGGACAATCTCGATCCCAAATTACGCGCCTTTTATGAATACAACTCCATGCACATGGAGCCATGGGATGGCCCCGCCGGGATTGTTTTAACGGATGGGCGTTATGCGGCTTGTGTGTTGGATCGCAATGGGCTGCGTCCAGCGCGCTATGTGGTGACGGATGATCGACATATTACGCTGGCTTCCGAAGTGGGCGTGTATGATTACGCACCAGAAAGCGTTATCGCCAAAGGTCGCCTGAAACCCGGCGAAATGATCGCGGTCGATACCCAAACCGGACAATTGTTATTGTCGCACGATATTGATGAATTACTGAAAAATCGCCACCCTTATCAACAATGGATGCGCAAACACGCCCAGCGTTTAGAAGACGATTTGACCGGCAACGCGCCCATTCATAACGCCTTGACTCCAGAAGAACTCTCGATTTTTCAAAAGCAATTCCAAGTGACTTTTGAAGAGCGCGATCAAGTGTTGCGCGTGTTAGCGGAGAGCAGTCAAGAAGCGACTGGATCAATGGGCGATGACACGCCTTTTGCGGTTTTATCGAAACAAACCCGCTCACTTTACGACTATTTTCGCCAACAATTCGCCCAAGTGACCAATCCCCCGATTGATCCTTTACGCGAAAAAATTGTCATGTCATTGCGGACTTGTTTTGGTGAAGAATGCAATATGTTTGTCGAAGCAGAAGAAAATGCCAAACGCATTGAAATCTCTTCTCCTGTGCTTTCGCCGAATAAATATCAACGATTACTCCATGCTTATCGCCACTGTGTGTTAGATTTGACTTACGATTCGTCGCACAATCTGCAACAGCGCATTGACGAATTATGTCAAGAAGCCGAAAAAGCAGTGACCGAAGGCGCGGTGATGTTGGTGTTATCGGATCGGAATATGGCTAAAGATCGCTTGCCGGTTCATGCGTTATTGGCCACGGGCGCGGTGCATCATCATTTGATTCATAAAGGTTTGCGTTGCGATGCCAATTTATTGATCGAAACCGCGACAGCCCGCGATCCCCATCATTTTGCGGTGTTAATCGGTTACGGTGCGACGGCGATTTATCCTTACTTGGCTTTTGAATGCGTGCTGGACATGATTAAAGCCGGTGAAATTCAAGAGATTGACACGGTTAAAGCCTTAGTGAATTACCGTCATGGTATTAATAAAGGTTTATACAAGATTATTTCTAAAATGGGCATTTCCACCATTACCAGCTATCGCGGCGCGCAATTATTTGAAGCGGTCGGGCTGCATCGGGACGTGGTTAATCGTTGTTTTGTCGGGACAACCTGCCGTATCGGTGGCACTCATTTTGAGGAATTAGATCAGGATCAACGGCTACTCAGTCAACGTGCTTGGAATCCGCGCAAAACCATCGAAACCGGTGGCTTACTCAAATACATGCACCATGGCGAATACCACGCTTACAATCCAGATGTGGTTCATGCGCTGCAATCGGCCGTGAAAGAAGGCAATTATCAGCAATATAAAGTGTTTGCCGATTTGGTGAATCACCGTCCGCCAACTAATTTACGTGATTTATTAATCTTAAATCAAGACGTTACGCCTATTTCACTGGATCAAGTAGAGCCAGTAAGTGAGATTGTGAAACGATTTGATGGTGCGGCCATGTCATTGGGTGCGTTATCGCCAGAAGCACATGAAGCCTTAGCCATTGCCATGAATCGCTTAGGCGGCCGTTCCAATTCGGGCGAAGGCGGAGAAGACCCCGCTCGCTACGGCACAGAACGGATGTCGAAGATTAAACAAGTCGCGTCCGGACGTTTCGGTGTGACTCCGCATTACTTAGTCAATGCCGAAGTTTTACAAATCAAGGTCGCCCAAGGCGCGAAACCCGGCGAAGGCGGACAATTACCCGGTGGTAAAGTCAATGAATTGATCGCTCGTTTACGTTATTCCGTGCCGGGAGTCACTTTGATTTCTCCGCCGCCGCACCATGATATTTACTCGATTGAAGACTTGGCACAATTAATTTTTGATTTAAAACAAGTTAATCCGCAAGCCTTAGTCTCCGTTAAATTGGTGGCTGAAGCCGGTGTCGGAACGATTGCGGCCGGCGTAGCCAAAGCCTATGCGGATTTGATTACCATTGCCGGCTACGACGGCGGAACGGGAGCCAGTCCGATCACTTCAGTGAAATATGCGGGCAGCCCGTGGGAATTGGGTTTAGCGGAAACGCATCAAATTCTCCGCGCCAACAATCTGCGCGATAAAGTGCGCATTCAAACCGATGGCGGTTTAAAAACCGGTTTAGATGTGATTAAAGCTGCGATTTTAGGCGCGGAAAGTTTCGGTTTTGGTACGGCACCGATGATCGCCTTAGGCTGTAAATATTTGCGTATTTGTCACTTGAACAATTGCGCGACCGGCGTGGCTACGCAAAATAAAGTGTTACGTCGAGAGCATTTTATTGGTTTGCCTGAAATGGTGATTCATTATTTTACCTTTGTCGCACAAGAAGTACGAGAATTATTGGCACAATTGGGCGTGCGTTCGATGAATGAATTGATCGGCCGTACTGATTTATTGCGTCCCGCAGAAGGCGAAACGGCCAAACAACGTCGTTTAGATTTAACGCCTTTACTCAGCGATGCCGGTGTGGCGCAAGAACAGCCCCAATTCTGTTTGCATCCTTCTAATGCGCCTTTTGATCGCGGTGAATTGGCTGAACAAATGGTGCGCGATATTCTGCCCGCCATTGAGAATAAAACCGGCGGCGAATATGCTTACACGGTGCGCAATATTCATCGTTCGATTGGCGCACGGTTGTCAGGCGAAATCGCCAAACGTTACGGCAATATGGGCATGGCCGCTTCTCCGCTCACTTTACGCTTGACCGGTACGGCCGGGCAAAGTTTAGGCGTGTGGAATGCTGGCGGATTACATATTGATCTCACCGGCGATGCCAACGATTATGTCGGCAAAGGCATGGCCGGAGGACGGATTGTGATTCGGCCGCCCGCTAATTCTCGTTTTGACAGCCAAAAAACGGCCATCATCGGTAACACTTGTTTATACGGTGCGACCGGTGGCACGCTGTACGCGGCCGGCATTGCAGGAGAACGCTTTGGCGTACGAAATTCGGGCGCGTGTGCCGTCGTTGAAGGCGTAGGCGATCACGGTTGCGAATACATGACAGGCGGCATCATCACGGTATTAGGCAATACCGGATTGAATTTTGGCGCGGGCATGACCGGTGGATTTGCGTTTGTGTTGGATGTAGATCGCAGTTTTGTCGATAAATACAATCACGAATTGATCGACATTCATCGCTTGTCCACAGAATACATGCAAGCCCACAGTCATCATTTACGCGGCATGATAGAAGATTTTGTCGCCGCGACCGGCAGTCAATGGGGACAACATTTGTTAGACAACTTCGGTGATTACATTGGCAAATTCTGGCTGGTCAAACCCAAAGCGGCCGATGTGGGCGCATTGTTAGACAATATTGTCAACCAAGCGGCCTAAATTCGGCTGAATATATTATTATCACGGACAATGGCGACGCATAATGTCTATGAAATTGTTACAATTATGCCATTCGCCATTGTGTTGCGTTCCACCCTTTGACTGTATGTGAATTTGAGATGGGCAATAATTTTCAATTTATCGACCTGCCACGTATCGATCCCGCTAAAACAGAAAGCCGAATTCGTATTTATACGTGGAAAGAAATTTATGGACAATTCGATGCTGATGATGCAGGACATCAAGCTGAACGGTGTTTGGCTTGTGGTAATCCGTATTGTGAGTGGAAATGTCCCGTACACAATTACATTCCCAATTGGTTAAAATTGGTGGCGGAAGGGCATTTGTTCGCGGCTGCGGAATTGTCTCACCAAACCAATTCGTTACCTGAAATTTGCGGGCGCGTTTGTCCCCAAGATCGCTTGTGCGAAGGGGCTTGTACGCTTAATGACGGTTTTGGCGCAGTGACCATCGGCGCGGTGGAAAAATACATCACCGATGAAGCCTATAAGCAAGGTTGGCGACCCGATTTATCCAAAGTTAAACCCACGCATAAGCGCGTGGCAATTGTCGGCGCAGGGCCAGCCGGGTTGGCTTGTGCGGATGTGTTGGCGCGTAACGGAGTTAAAGCGATTGTATTTGATAAATACAATGAAATTGGTGGCTTGCTGACTTTCGGCATTCCTTCGTTTAAGTTGGAAAAAGAAGTGGTGAAAATCCGCCGTAAATTGTTAGAAGGCATGGGCGTGGAATTTCGTTTAAATACGGAAATTGGTCAAGATATTCCGTTTGATAGATTGTTATCCGATTACGACGCGGTTTTTCTCGGCATGGGAACGTATCAATTTATGTCGGGTGGTTTTTCGGGAGAAAATTTAGCGGGCGTTTACAAAGCCTTACCCTATCTGATTGGTAATATTAAACATCAGGAAGGTTGGGATCAGGGCGGGGGTGATTTCGTCAATCTCAAAGGCAAGCGCGTGGTGGTGTTGGGTGGTGGTGATACAGCCATGGATTGCAACCGCACGGCGATCCGACAAGGCGCGGAAAGTGTCACTTGTGTTTATCGACGTGATGAGGCGAATATGCCCGGTTCTAAGCGCGAAGTGGCCAATGCCAAAGAGGAAGGCGTGCAGTTTTTATGGAATCGCCAGCCCATTGGCATTATCGGAGAACAACAGGCCGAAGCGGTAAAAGTGGTACGTACCGAATTAGGACCGCCGGATGCGCGTGGCCGCCGTTCGCCGCAAGTGGTCGCCGGCAGTGAGGAAGTGTTAGAAGTGGATGCGGTGATTATTGCTTTTGGTTTCCGTCCGAGTCCTGCGCCGTGGTTCAATGATTTTAACATTGCCACGGATAACGGTGGCCGCGTACTCGCTCCCGCAGCAGCCACGTATCCCCATCAAACCAATAACCCTAAAGTCTTCGCGGGTGGTGACATGGTGCGCGGTTCGGATTTGGTGGTGACGGCCGTTTTTGAAGGCAGAAATGCGGCTGAGGGGATTTTGGATTATTTGCAAGTTTAAATTTTATTTTCTGTCGTGGATTTGTCAGCATTGTTTTTTAAACTCTACCTCTCAAATCTCGTTAGTACCTAAACGAAAATAATCTGGAATATCGGCATTTCTACCGCCCCCTACCCCCTCCTGCTAGGAGGGGGAGTAATAGGTTGTTTTTATTGTTAAAATCTAACAAGATAAGCTCATCTCTTTCCCCCTCCTAGCAGGAGGGGGGTAGGGGGCGGTAGAAAATGGCTGAATATTTTTATTTAACGACTTACTTCATAACAGCAGGTAAACATCATGCAGAAAACAGCGATAAATAAACGAAAACAGCACGGAATGAGTGGCACAGGTTTAATGACCTTGCTGGGTATTCTGGCATTTGTACTGTGGATATTTTTCACCGCATTTCCTCTGGTCATGGAAAATATGCGCTTGAATAAAGCGATGGATTTCTTACAAAAAGAATTGGCCAACAATAAAACCGAACGCAATGCCGCAGGCATACAACGGATTTTATCTAATACCCTGAGTATTGAAGGCAGTACGGTTAAACTGCACGAGAAAGAAACGTTTAACCGTTTGATCACGATCAGCCGTAATCCTTCTTTTTCGGTCACCATGCGTTACAACCAAGAAGCGCATTTAGCGAGCGATTTTTGGTTGACGGTTAAATTTGATAAAACTATTGAGGTGAGTGATTAAGTTCCTTGAAACACGTTGATTATTCCCCGTTATATCGGGCTTTAAATTACCAATTTCAAAATGTCAACTTGTTACAAACCGCATTGACGCATCGCAGCGCAGGTAATCCTAATAATGAACGTTTAGAATTTCTAGGCGATGCGTTATTAGGATTAATTATTGCGGAAGCATTATTTGAGCGTTTTCCCAAAGGCAGTGAAGGGGCATTAACGCGCCTACGTGCCAGTTTGGTGAAACGCGACACGTTAGCGGAAATCGCTCAACGGCATTTACAACTAAGCGATCCGCATTATGATTACCTGCGTTTGGGCAGTGGTGAGCAGAAAAGTGGCGGTTGGCGACGTTCGTCGATTTTAGCCGACGCGTTAGAAGCGATTATTGGGGCGATTTATTTAGATGCGGGCATAGAAAAATGCAAAATGGTGGTGTTGCGATTATTCGCCGATCATTTGCAGCCGTTGTCATTAGACAACATTGTTAAAGACCCTAAAACGCGCTTGCAAGAATATTTACAAGCCAAACAACAACCCTTACCGAATTATCGTTTATTAAAAACGATTGGTGAGTCGCCCAATCAACAATTTATTGTGGGCTGTGAAGTGTCCTTATTAAAAGAGGCCGCGACAGGTTCCGGCACAAGCCGCCGCCAAGCAGAACAAGCCGCGGCACAATTGGTATTGGATTATTTAGTAAAAGTATGAAACAACATTGTGGTTATGCGGCAATTATCGGGCGGCCGAATGTCGGTAAATCGACCTTATTAAATCATTTAATTGGTCAAAAATTAAGCATTACTTCGCGTAAACCCCAAACCACGCGCCATCGTTTATTGGGGATTAAAACACAGGACAATACGCAGTTTATTTATGTGGATACCCCCGGCTTGCATCAACGTCAAGGCCATGCGATGAATCGTTATTTAAATCGCGCGGCGATCAGTAGTTTAGTGGGTGTTGATGTGGTGGTGTGGGTGGTGGAAGCGTCAAAATGGACTCAAGAAGATGATCATGTATTGAGCATTTTGCGGGATCATTCTTCCAATATTCCCGTGATATTAGCGATTAATAAAGTGGATCAATTAGCAGATCGGGAATTGTTACTGCCTTTTATTGCGCAATTGCAGGATAAATATTCTTTTTCTGATATTTTCCCAATTTCGGCATTAAGAGGCATTAATTTAAGCGAATTAGAACAGAAAATTGCCACTTATTTACCCGAAAGTGAATGGCATTTTCCTGAGGATCAATTGACGGATCGCAGTGAGCGTTTTTTGGTTGCGGAAATTGTGCGAGAAAAGTTAATTCGACGTTTAGGCGAAGAGTTACCGTATCGTTTAACGGTGCAAGTGGAACATTTCGCCGATGAAGAGGGTTTAGCGCATATTAGCGCGTTAATTTGGGTGGAGCGTGACAGTCAAAAAGCCATTGTGATCGGTAAACAAGGCCAATTATTAAAACAAGTCGGCACCGAAGCCCGCGAGGCGATTGTAGAATTACTGGGCAGAAAAGTCTTTTTACAACTGTGGGTTAAAGTGCGCGCAGGCTGGTCAGATGATGAACGGGCTTTGCGTCAGTTGGGTTATACAGATCAGGAACGGTAGGAAAAAAACACATGTCGCGTCGTAAACGTCAATTCAGCTATGCCGACTGGTCGTTAGATGCCTTGCGTAAAGCCTTTGCATTGCAGATGATTCGACAAGATTTATTTCCAGCGACAGTCACAGAACCCATTGTGCCTGCGTTGTGGTTACAAGAAATATTGCAACGCGGTCAACATCTGGCTCTGGCCAGTGAAAAAGCCCGATCTGAATTTATTATTGCGCCTATTCTTTTGTTCATTAGCGATTTATTAGAGAAAAATATCACCGTTTATTCTGGTGTGCGTTTTGATGTGGATAAAGAAAAAGGCTTGCATGGTATTTGTGACTTTATTCTCAGTCGATCTCCCGCGTTACCGACGGTGCAAGCTCCTGTGTTTATGTTGGTTGAGGCGAAAAAAAATGATATTGAGGAAGGATTAGGTCAATGTGCGGCTGAAATGGTGGCCGCACAATGGTTTAATCAACAGGAAAATACCCCTATCGCCACTGTATATGGTTGTGTGACAACGGGCGAAACGTGGCAATTTATGGCTCTGCAAGAGAATACTTTGTGCATGGATGACCGCAAATATTTTATTACTGATTTAACGCTGATTTTAAACCGTTTAAAACAATCATTAGCCGTTTAAGGAATGTTGCCATTATGTTGGTGAAAAGTGAGCAAGAACAAGCTGCATTATCTGTGGTCATTGTGTCTTTTAATACGCGAGAATTATTGCATCAATGTTTAAGCACATTAGATCAATGCAGTGGCTCTATTCCTTGTCAAGCGATTGTGGTGGATAATTATTCACGCGATGGATCGGCAAATATGGTGGCTAAATATTTTCCTCAAATTACCTTAATTCGTAGTGAAATTAATTTAGGTTTTGCCGCGGCGAATAATCTGGGTTTTAAACATGCGACTGCGCCTTTAATTGCCTTATTAAATTCTGATGCGTTTATTAACAAAGACACCATTGCTAATGCCTTAACTTTTTTAAACGATCACCCTAAAGCGGGTTTAATCGGAGCGCGTTTAATCGGTCGTGATGGCGAATGGCAACCGTCGGCGCGTTTATTTCCCAGTTTATTAAATCATTTCTTAATGATGTCGGGTTTATCGGGGCGTTATCGCCACTCGCGTTTTTTTGGTCGCGCTGATCGCACGTGGGCAGATGATACGGTTGCCGCGCTTGTGGATTGGGTGCCGGGGGCATTTTCTGTTGTACGACGGGACGTGTTGGAAGCAGTGGATTACTTTGATGAACGATTTTTTCTTTATTATGAAGAAGTGGATTTATGTCGGCGAATTCAACAAAAAGGCCATGAAATTTGGTATGTTCCCGCGTGTGAAGTGATACATATTGGTGGGGAATCGTCGCGCACGCTTGAGGTCGAAATGACCGAACGCGGCGCACAAGTCAACGCATGGCAAATGCGCAGTGCTTTGCTGTATTTTTATAAACATCACGGCACCAGCGGCGCGTGGGCGTGGTATCAGTTAGAACAACGCTGGCATCAATTGCGCGCATGGAAAAACGCCCGCCGCGATTCTGTAAAAGCCGATTATTCTAAACGAGTTTGCCATTTATTACGTCAAGCATGGCGCGATACACAAGGTGGAAAAATCTCGCCACAACGCCCGTGGACTTAATAAACGTTTTTTAGTTTTTATGGAATAACTTGTTTATTTTTATGCCTGTTTTTGATGCGTTAATTGTCGTTTCTTTTTGGGTTTTAATATATCTAATGGCTTTGCCGTTTTTTTCAAAAATAAGCTCCACAAATAACCTGAGTGATAATGCAGCAGTTAATGCAATAAAAGCCGCTAATATCACAAAATCATTTTCACGATAAAATCCCATCACTAATCCATACACACCAAAACCAATGCCTAATGGCGCAATAAAATGATAAGCGTAACAGGATAATTTTGCACTCAATCCTTCGAGTTGAAAAGTCCCTCGTGGGGTGGTTAATGTGCTGTTCATGACGGTTGTCCGAGTGATGTTAGGGAGAAAACAGAGAATAGCTGTTTTTTTGGAATTGAGAAAATTTTAAATAAACATAAAGCCGTCCCGTTTTTTTTCTCACATCAAGATTTAACACGGGATAGCAGAATTCTAAAACAGCTTTAAACATAAGTATAGAGCTTTTTTTAAGTCAATGTGTAGTAATGAGTGATGGTTATTTACTTAATTTGCGTTGGAAATAAAGTATCGAATTGGGTCGCGGAGGGATATGAAGAATATGCTCAACGTTTGCCTGCGCATTGTCGTTTGCAATTGATTGAAATTCCTTTAAAAAAGCGCGTTAAAACTGCGTCGTTACTCCGTTTACAACAAGAGGAAGGTGAAAAAATGCAAGCGGCGATTCCTACGGGTGCGCATGTGATTGCTTTAGATGAGCGGGGTCAATCGTGGTCGAGTCCGCAATTAGCCGCGCAATTGGCGCATTGGCAACAGCATTTTAGTCAAGTGGCTTTATTGGTAGGTGGCCCGGAGGGGTTAGCGGCTGATTGTTTGCGGCGTGCTAATGATCGTTGGTCGTTGTCGGCGGCGACGTTGCCGCATCCGCTGGTGCGTATTATTGTAGCAGAGCAGTTGTATCGCGCTTGGACTTTGACGCAAGGACATCCTTATCATCGGGCGTAATGGGTGTTGTTATTTTCACTGTGGTATTCAGTATAATTACACTTTGAATCAGCTATTATCATATTTATTATCGCAGCTTTCTGATTATTTCAAATACCAGATCGGTTTTGCGTTCTGAAATTGATAGTTTTTTTCATCAGTCAGCTTTACACCTTAGTTTTGTAAAAAATATGCAAATTGTTTTAATTTTTTCCCTAATTTAATCAAAATAATGCCTAATAATTCAAGAATATAAGATATAAATAAAATAAAAGAGTGATATAAATATTTTTGTCTTTCTTGTTTTTCTGGCTGTTCAAAAAGATCATCATTCAAACTATTTTCAAATGAACCATTGAGCATATCTTCTCTATATAATTCAAGGTAATAATCATCTAACTGATCAGGATTTGATTCAATAAAATCATCATCTAAATAATTTAATTCATCATAAGTCGCTAAAAACTCAAGTTCTAATGTTGTCCATTCATCAAAACAGGTGGAATTATTATCAAGTAAACTATAGGCTTGTAAAGATTCTTCTATGTCTAGCTCATTCAATTTAAGTTGATGCAATTCGCGCAAAAGAATCGCTTGAGCTGATAAGCCCAGACTGGGCGTGTTTTCTATATCCATTTCATTCAAATATTTAAAATTCATTTAATAACATAATCAATTTCTTGAAGCTGTTTTAATTTTTCAGTCAAGCGTTGTTGCATTTTTAATTCACCTAACCATGTTATATATTCCTCATCGCCACCGTGTAAATTTTCAGCCGTATAATTAGCTAAAAATTGCTCAGAATTTATTTGATTTCTTTCTTCTAATTCTTGTATTTTTTGGTTTGTGCGTAAAATGCCGAGTTCTAAGCGTTAAACGGGTTTTTATCATTTTCATATTCCAGTATAAATGACCAAACAAGCTCTATTTCTTGCTTCTGAATCATCTCTTGAATCACCATTTTAGCATCACTTTCAATTCTTACAATGACTTGAGAGTGATCATCATAGGGACGATTAAAACTACAATTGTCCAGATAAACTTTCATTTTTGAGGTGACATTGCTTTGTCAAATAAACTATTAAAAACACAATTATCAAGATAAATTTTCATAACGATACTGATGATTTTTAATCAAAAAAACAACACTCACACCCACTTGAATTCCGAACATATTATGCTTAGTTCCTGACAATTTAGGATTTTTTCGCACATTTCCCCCTAAGTCTAAAATATAAATCTGATCAAAAACAGTGGCTAAATAATCTCGCATTCCATCAAATGCCAGATTATTCAAAAAACTATTATTCGTCACAAACGCCACAATTTCATCTGCTTGATTTTTAAGCCGTTCTGTCGCCCAAGCAAACGCTTTTACATACACATCTGACAAAGCATTTTTATTGGTTGCTTTAGAATCTTTAGCATAAGTTTGACTGATTAAACTGTCTAATACGGGATATTTTCGATTTTTATTATTATCATTTTCATTCACTTGCCCCACATTATAAGGTGGATTGCCAATAATCACAAAAATAGGCGTTTCTTGTTGCTTTTTAACCCGTTCTGCATTCTCAGGCGCAAACATATTTAAGGCTTGTTGTTTGGCTTCGATAATCTCAAAAGTATCAACCAAACAAATCCCCTCAAAAGACTTATAATTTCCCGTTTTCTCAAAAAACGCATGTTCAATATTCATAGACGCAATATAATAAGGCAACAATAACACCTCATTACAATGCAATTCATGCAAATATTTATATTCTAATTTCAACGGACTAATCTGCTCCATAATCCGCATTATAAAATTACCCGTTCCCACAAACGGATCAAGAATATGCACGCCTTTACTGGACAGACTTTTATTAAATTCCGTTTTTAAAAAATCATCCACCGATTCCACCATAAAGCTAACAATTTCTTGCGGCGTATAAACAATTCCATGCGTATCTGCGACTTTGACAGCAAAGCCTTGAAAAAACTTTTCATACAAAGTATTTAAAAAAGTTTGCTTACGCTGATAATCGACAATTGTCGCGGCGTTTTTCTCAATTACCTTATAAAAACGCTCAACCCGTGTTAAAAACTGATCACGGCTAAAACTTCTGGTGGTTAAAGCGGCAATGACTTCCTCTAATTTTTTAGCAATGACATTTTTACGTACAAAATCAGGATTATTAAAAATAGTTCTAAACAAACGTTCCGTGAGCAAATGCTGCACTAACATCTCAATAATAGCGGCTCTGGAAATATTAGGATTTATCGTTTCTTGGCACAATTCCCAAAAGTGATTAAATTCATCTTTAAAAGTTTTACTTTCAATTAATTCCTTTTCAATAATACCAACCAATTCCGTGCCTAAATGCCCAACTTTATCCTTAAAATCCTCGACGGCTTCAGCCCATTCTTTATAAAGCGGCTTTTGATAACTAAAAAATAAATCTAAGGCTTCAATTAAAGCCTTTGGATCGTTTTTAATTTCTTTATCAAACACCCGTTTATTTTGCTGGAATAAAACAATTCTAGCGGGAGATTGAAACAAAATATTATCGCTTGGATAATCATCATCTTGAAATTTCTTTTTAATTTCTCGATCTAAAACATCGCCTTCATCTTTCGCCTCCCAAACCCCATAAATTAACACTTTCATTTCCCGATCCACTAAAGCTCCGTCAAGCCGTGCAGAGCTGCGTTTATCTCGCTTAAACGTGTACTGTTCCACCACATCAAGCTCCTGATTTAAGCCCGCACAATGTCGCAACACATTCGCAAAATAAGGCGCGACCGATCCTTCTTTGGTGTAGCCAGCGTCGCGTAGTTCTTGAATAGCAGCGTAATAGTCTTTGATGACTTTATGCGTGGGTTTCAGGTCTAACATTGGGATTACGTCTTGTTTGTGGTGAATTTGGGTGAGTATAGCGTAAAATTTTTTGTCCGAATCAGAATTTTCAGAATTGATGCTTGCAAGTTATTTATTTTCAACAGATTTTTTATTCTTTAATTCCGAAAATTTAGAAATTCTGTAAATTTTGTCTGTTATCTAATAGAATATTGAACAAATCATGATGCACAAATTATGGAATACTTCTTTTCAATTATATTACTCTATTCTATAATGTGTCAATCTCTCAACGGGGTAAAATCTGATTTGTAGAAATCCCTAATTTGAGATTTTAAACGCCATTAAAATAGAACATTATCCATGAAGGTTATTTATTTTATGAAAATTCCTGCTTATTTAAACATAAATACTGTACTAATTACTACCTTTTTTCGCCCCCATAATGCAATGTGGAAATATCAAGTATTAATAATTTTATTATTACTGGGAATGAGTTTTATGGTTTCTGCTCAAACAGAAGCCAGTAATAGCAACGCAGCCACAGCCAGTAGTTTAACGCCTGAAATTGTGGAAGAACGGCAAAATCTTTTAAAAATAGAACGCGAAACCACACAGCAACAACAAAGCCAATTAGATGTCCAAACACAAGAATTGGCAGAACGAATTGCGCAATTACAACCTGAGCAAGTTTCAGAAGAATTATTAAAAGAAGCAGGCTTTACCAAACAAGCGGCACAATTAGAATTAGATAAAGTTCGCGTTACGCAACAAAATTTAACCACGCTCATCCGTGAACAACGCACCGCTTTACAAGATCGCCGTCAACGCCTAGAGACCCTGCAAGCCACCCAAACCACCAATGAAACCGAAGCAGCCGCTTTAAAAACTCGTTTGGAACAACAGCAAATAGCTATTGAATTGCTAGAAAAAAGTTTAGGTATTGAGCAATTACGGTTAGCAAATTTACAAGTCTTAATTGACTTGTTAGAAAAAAAGGTGGATTCAGCCGTGCGTTGGGAAAATGAAGTGACTAAAGCCTACGAATTGCAGCAAAAAGAAAAACTGCAATCTCGCATTCAAGAAGAACGGCAAAATTATTTTAATCAAGCCAGCCAATTACAATTAGAATTATCACGCTTACCAGAAACCGCTCCAGAAGCACAACGGCAATTATTAAAAACACAAATTCAAGTGGCTGAATATCGGGCGCAATGGGTGACGGATGAATTAAAATTTAATTTCATGAATGATACTTTAATGCGGTTAAAAAATTTATTAGAAAAAATGCCTGATCGCATTAATCAACAGCATCAACGAGAAACCGATCATCTAAAACAAGATTTAACCGCTTTAACTTTAGCGTTGAGCAATCGAATTGGCGTGTTGCAACAACAATTAACCGTGCAAAAACAACGTCAAATCGCCAGCGATCAACGCTCTCAACGTTGGTTTAAACAAGAACAAGAAGCCCTAAGCGAATTAACCAAAGATTTACAGCAACAATTACAGCGTGTCACTGAAGTGCATTTATTGTTATTGCCTTTGGAAATGCCATTGGCCACAGCTTATGCCAATAATTTGCGTAATCGTTTAATGCAACGGCGGCAATTACCTGAAAATATGACCGGTTGGCAAACGTTATTGTCAGAAATTAGCGAAGTGCCGCACATCTTTTGGCAACAAACTCAATTTACAGTGCGTGGCTTTTTAAGAGCGTTTCAACAAATTGATGAAAAACGCTGGTCAGTGATTATTCTGGTGGTATTTTTATGGTTAATTATAGTATTTTTTATTCGTTATTATTTGATGGGAATTTTTCATCGACTCAATCAAATGGCGGATATGAGTTCATCGGCTCGCAGTTTATTAATTTTATTAAAATTGCTGCATATTAATCGTATTGGAATTACTCTGACAGGGATTTTATTATTGATGATTTGGCTGGCTGATCCGCCTTATCCCAGCGTGTTAATTAGTGTCACGGTGGCTTTATTGTGGTTGGGTATTAAATTTCCTGTGGATTTGGCGTGGCTTATTTTACATCCGCGTGAAACTTCTCAATCAGAACAACAAGTTGACCTCGCCAAAATAAAGTTATATCGCCAATTGCGTTGGATGGTGATTTTAACCAGCAGTTTAATTATGATTACCACATTGGGGCATATTTTACCTATTGGGTTGATGGTGCAAGATTTAATTGATACGGGATTTATGTTGTTTTTATCGATTACTATTTTCCCGATTATGCACATTCGACATTTATTAATTGGTTCATTAAAACAAACGATCAGCGGTTATTGGTTATTAGTGATTCGTTTAACCACCTTAATGATTCCATTGGCACTGTTGGCTGTGGCATTAATGGGATTGATTGGTTATTTAAATTTAGGTTGGTATGTAGCGTGGCGATTGGGTTTATTTTTATTTATATTTGTTGCGTGGTTAGTGGCGCGGGGTTTATTGCAAGATATTATTAAATTGCTGAAAAACTTTGCGTTAAAGTACAGTGAATATGGTTTGTTATGGACACAAGATATTATTCCGTTATTGGATAAATTATTGGGAGTGGGTTTAGCGATTGGGGCTATTTTTACGTTATTTTGGATTAATGGTTGGTTTAATGATGAAGTCTTTATGAGCAGTGTTAAAGGCTTTTTTGATTATACCGTGTTTACCATTAATGAAGCCAATATTAGTATTGGTAATGTACTGTTATCGATTTTTACTTTTTGGGCGGTATTTTGGTTTAGCAGTTGGTCAAAACGGGTTACTTATCGTTGGATTTATAGCAATATTTTAGATTTGGGGGTACGTAGCAGTTTATCTATTTTTACCCAATATATTGTGTTGGTGATTGGATTGTTAATTGCCTTGAAAATTATGGGTATTAATTTAACCACATTAATGGTGTTATTGGGTGGTTTAGGGGTGGGGATTGGTTTTGGTTTGCAAAACATTGTGAATAATTTTGTCAGTGGTATTTTGCTGCTCGTAGAACGTCCGCTGCGCACCGGCGACATTGTCAACGTCGGCGGCAATGAAGGCGAAGTCACACAGATCGGAATGCGTTCACTCACCATTAAAACGTGGAATAAACAAGATGTTATCGTACCAAACTCGGAATTAATCACCAATTCTTTCGTCAATTGGACGCACAGTGACAAGGTATTGCGCGTCACTTTGTATATCGGAGTAAGCTACAATGATGATCCCCATCATGTGAAAAAAGTCATGACAGAAGCACTCAATCAAGTCACTGAGATTTTAAAAGAACCACCGTCTACGGTGAGTTTATGGGAATTTATGGATTCAGCCGTGAGTTTTCGTGTGGATTACTACTTTGATCTTTCTGGCCCTGGTGGTTTGGTGGCGCGAGATGCTGTATTGTTTTCTATTTGGGATGCACTACGTAAAGAGGGGATCACTATTCCTTATCCTCAACGCGATATTCACGTGCTTACTACAAAAGTACCACAAGATAACCCTTTGACCGATTCCACCGATACGTATTTTAAGGCAGTTTGAAGCATTAACTTGCCTGATTGAACTTATTTTAAAAATAAGTCAGGTTTTTTTATAGCGTTTCTATAGTAAAATGACAGGCCTTGTTTTTAACTTTACATTGAGTGATTGGAGGTTTAATGTCTGAAGCTGATGAAATGTCATTATTTGAACACATTCATCGTATGGTAGAAACGATGTGGTTATTGTTTTTAGAAGGGTTAAATAGCGTTTCATTTTTAGGCATTTCTGGCAGTTATTGGCTGCTGTTATTTCTATTATTAATCATAGGAGGATTGCTTTTGTTTGGTCGTTTATGGATGGTTATTTCATTTCCTTTTTTAATTTTATTGGGGCGGGCGCGGCGTGCGATAGTTTTATCTCATGTGGATGGCGATACGGTGCGGGTTTCTGCACCGCATAAGAACGATAAAAGCCAGATTCCTGTGCGTTTAATTGGTGTTGATACGCCAGAAAGCCGGCGTTCTATGTATATGGAAATTGGCCCTTTTGGTAAAGAATCCGCCGAATATACTAAGGGTCGTTTGCCTAAAGAAACGTCTGTGGTTTTGGTTTATGATCATGCTAGACAAGATAAATTTGGGCGTGATTTGGCTTATTTATATTTAAAGAATGGTGAGTTTTTTAATGCCACATTGGTGAAAGAAGGTTACGCTTGGGCTGATCAACATCCACCAAATGTAAAATTTGCTGAATATTTCGAGAAATTGCAGAAAAAAGCCCAAGCGAAAAAATTGGGTTTGTGGAAAATT
Source organism: Thioflexithrix psekupsensis (assembly GCF_002149925.1). Classification (NCBI taxonomy): domain Bacteria; kingdom Pseudomonadati; phylum Pseudomonadota; class Gammaproteobacteria; order Thiotrichales; genus Thioflexithrix; species Thioflexithrix psekupsensis. The sequence continues at coordinate 64,774 of NZ_MSLT01000012.1, forward strand.
TACTCGGCACCGGGTGAACTGCGCGCTGAATACAAAAGAACGAAGGAATATAAAGCGTTTTTACAGCAAGCAGGACAAGCTGAACCCGCAAAAGCAGAGAAAACCACCGAACCCACAAAACCAAGCCAAACCCGCTCTTCTCCTCCCAAAAACACAGCCCGTTCCACTGGCGATACCAAGCGATGAATGGCTTAATTGTGGGGTAGAGGGTTTTTTAGGTTGGGTGTGTCAGATGGGTCACGGGTTCTGTCGCAGGGGGTTGTGGGGCGGGCGCGGTTTTTGCGGGACTGAAAAATAAAGCATCAATTTGCGCTTGCAACAAGCAACTGTGCGACGGCTGTTTCCCATAAGCCCAACCATCTAAATCTAAACGATAAATCGCAATAATCGGCTCATTTTGAATGCAGGCAAATACTTTGACCCAAAAAGAATGCGGTGTAAAACCGATGAGAAAATCCCCGTGTTCGTTCTCAATCCGTTGAAAACAAGTCTCTTTGCGTCCATTTTGCAGAGCTAAACGCAGTGTGACAGGTAAATCTGCTTCTAAACCTTGATGATACAATTTTTCGTATAAATGCTTACAAATTCGACGAATATCCGCCGCGGGGTAGTTGGCACGCCGCTGCTGCCAATCGCTGCAAGTGCAGGTGAGATGGTGTAAATCAACCAGATAATTTTTTTCATCACTGGATCGGCTGGCGGCAAGCGTCAATTTCCCTTCGTCTTCTACAAACACAGGTAATTGAATCGATTGCGATTCGGGGTAATGAAAAGAACGGCGACGATGCCCCAAACGACGTGCATAATATTTCAGGCGACATTGCCGCTCGCTGCGCACAAAGTGTAAAACTGTCGCCACCAATAATAACCCTGAAAAAAATACAACTAATTCAAAAATCATAAACTGCACCAATTGTCACTTTCCTTAGATTATTTTTACTCATCGCGTGATCGGATTATAGCAATAACAAAAGATTTTTGCTAAAAAATAGCCAAAATCCCTATAGACAAAGTAATAGTATTCGTTTTAGAATTGAGAAATAATTATATTTTTTGCCATTTCCCTTTAACCAGAGAGTATTCATTGTGGATTTAAAAAAAATTAGTGATTCATTAGAACGCTTAGTGCAATTGGAAGTAAAAACCATTGTTGGCGATTATAGCGAACAAGAAGGGCGTTTAATTCCCAGTCCTTCGGCGCGAGTGATTTCCAGTCGCATTAATTTGTTGGACGGCGACATTACCACGGCAATGCACGAGGATTTTTTAATGTCTCCTTTAGATGATATTCGTCAATATCACGCCGAGCGAGAACAACAAAGTCAGCAATTGATTCACAACAACATTCAAGCCTTAAAAGAATTAACCCTATTTGCCGCTCAATTAACGCGCCAACAACATGAACAGGTTCAGTTTCTTAAAAACAATCCTGATGAATCTGGACTTTATTAAGGCACAATATGGTTAAGTTTTCTTTAAAGACATTGGCTGAAGATGTATTAACATTAGAGATTAATACCATTGTTAAAGCCAATATGTCCGCGTGTAAAATGCCCAGTTCTCGTCGTGAGGCATTGTGGAGTATCGCGGGCGATTATCATCTGCAATTGGTAGAATATGGCTGCCGAGAACCGGTGTGCTGGGCGGGGGCGGGTTTAATGGCTTTTTTAGAGCTTTATGATCGCGCCAATAGAGGCATTGAAAAAACTGAATTAGAGTTAAATCAATTTCACCTTAATGAGGCGCAAAAAATTGCCTTGCGCGAAAAAGCCACCATGCTGCAACGCATTAAGGTACAGTCAGAACAACTTGTGTCTGTCTTTAATGAATTGGCGCGGGCAAAAGGCCTTGATCTTAATGTAGAAGAACAACGCCTTTTATTGGAAAAACGAGCCGACGAAGCGCAATTAAAACCCCCTTTACTTTATGACATAGAATCGGTGGCGTGGAATAATGATTTAACGCGAGCGCAAATTCAACGCCAAACGCAAGATTTAGAATTAGATGCGGTACAATTAAGTTTATTGCGTAAAATTTGGGAAATTGGTACGGAACGGATTTTGTTACAAACAGTGATTCATGTGGATGGCGATGTCACGACGCGAGTGACAGAAAGTTTCTTAATAGACTGCGATCCCAATTTGCTGCATATTCATCAAGAAGGCATTACTACCTCTGTCCAATTCTGGTCTAATTTGGTGAAAACCATTCGAGAAGTTGCCGCCAGTTTCTTTAATCGGGGACAGCGTTTATTTCCATGATACAGCGGGTGTTATTATATCTTTCACAATTGCGCCATAACATTCAGCTTTGGCGTACTATGCCTGCTTTATTTGCACAATTATTACATGATTTATTTGAGCGCGGCGGCTTTGAAGTTCGCACGCCATTGCATTATTCCAATTCGGATCGCACCATTCAGTATCAAGGTGAATTTCGCACCTTGTTGCAGATTGATGGCGATGTCACGCGTTTCGTGCCACCGCCGTTATTATTTTCCGATACGCAATGGCAACAACAATATCGCTTGCATTATGAACAACATTGTGCCGAATTGGCACAGTTAAATCGAACGATTGGCTTATTACCGTGGTTAGTGCAGCGAATTGCGGTATTAATTAGTTTTGTCATGAGTTTATCTGCCACATTCACAGGGATACAACAGGATTTTATCAGTCAATTTAACGCTCCTCCTTGGTTATTTATTATCCTATTATTGGTGGCTGTTTTTTTATCTACTTTAGTGTTTGCATTATTGTTAAATCGAGTGATTCGTCCTTTGCTACTCCTGATGTTGCGACGACGGTGGCGTACTTTGTTTCGATAATTCTAATGGCGCGGTTTGGTTGGGTTTAGCCACTTTTAGCTGTGCTAACAACCAGCAAGGGGTATTGGAACAAACCCGTTCGTAAACTAAAGATTCTGCTAATGTCAGTGTCTTGAGCATGAACGACAGCGAGAATAACTCTGCACGATGCGGTTGTGTTTCGGGTTGTTTTTCTTCTTTGAACGAACGCAAAACGCGGCATTGATTTTCTAAAATATGAGACAACATAATACAGACCTCTTTGATAAAATGTAACTTATTGCACCCGCACAATATGTGGGCATGATCGCCTTTTTTCATGACAAATTCATTGACGAACGTCTAAAAAACAGGAATACTGGACAACACGCTATTTTGGCATCAGGACACCGATTTGTACCAACGTTTTCATCAGCGTCAACACCGTTTGTTGACCGCACAAATCGCGCAAGAATTACGGCGCGGTCTCAAAGGTTTAGAAAAGGAAAGCCTGCGCGTGACGCTGGACGGCGATTATGCGCAAACGCCTCACCCTGTCGCGCTGGGATCGGCATTGACACATCCGCATTTGACGACCGATTATTCGGAGGCGTTGCTTGAGTTTGTGTCTCCGCCGCTGTCAGACCCTGCCGAATTGTTGCAATTTATGCACAATGCCCATCGCTTTGTTTACCATCATCTGGCGGCCGATCAAGAAATGCTTTGGGTCAACAGCATGCCCTGTGTGGTACATGGCGATGAGAGTATTCCCATTGCGTGGTACGGCACGTCCAATGCGGGATTGATGAAGCATGTGTATCGACGGGGTTTAGGTTTTCGTTATGGGCGGGTGATGCAGGTGATTTCGGGAGTGCATTTTAATTATTCTGTCCCGCTTGATTTTTGGCCGATTTATCAAGCTTTAGAAAATAATCATCAGCCTTTACAAACTTTTATTAATGACAATTATTTTGCTTTAATTCGTAATTTACAACGCTTTGGTTGGTTAATTATTTATTTATTTGGTGCTTCTCCTGCATTATGTCGCTCATTTCTAGCGGGACATTCTAATTATTTTGAAGTGTTTGATGAGTGTACTTTTTACGAGCCTTATGGGACTTCTTTGCGCATGAGCGATGTGGGTTATCACAATAAAACGCCTACGCTTAATGTTTGCTATCATAATTTAGACACTTATTTGGGCAGTTTGCGCCGCGCCATGAATACACCACATCCCAAATACGAAGCGATTGGTGTGCGGGTCAATGGGGAATATCGCCAATTAAGCACTTCTGTTTTACAGATTGAAAATGAATATTACAGCACCATGCGCCCTAAACAAGTGTTGCACGCGGGCGAATCCCCATCTCAAGCCTTGCGACAACGCGGCGTGCGTTATGTGGAGTTGCGTTCGTTGGATGTGAATCCTTTTGCGCCTACGGGAGTGACGGAGACGCAATTGCGTTTTTTAGAAGTGTTGTTATTATTTTGTTTATTGCAAGACAGCCCGCCAATTACCGAATTAGAGCATGAAGAAATTGAGTATAATCAAAGTGCTGTGGCTTTGCGCGGTCGTGCATCGGGTTTAACTTTGCGCCGTTTGGGACAAGCCATTGTTTTGGATCATTGGGCAAAAGAATTGTTCGACGCATTAGAAACCATTGCCGCACTCATTGACGATCCCCATTATCCCATTTATAGCGCAGCCATTGCCCAAGAAAAAGAAAAATTGTCACATCCAGAATTAACACCATCCGCGCAAATGTTGGCGTTAATGCGAAATAAAAAAATGGGTTTTTTTCCTTTAACCTTACAGTTATCTTTGCAAAATGCGCAATTCTTCAAACAATCCGCGCCTAGTACCCTATTCGATAGCGAATTTGAACAATTGGCAAAACGCACTTTATTAGAACAAGCGCAATTAGAGAAAAATGACAAGGTCTCTTTTGAAATGTATTTGACTCAATATTTTAATCAAACCAGAGAGACTTCAGATGCTTTAACGCGCTGTACGGGTGCTTGAACCATTAATTTTTATTCTTTTTTCACTCTGGCATTGCAATCGAGTTTGACCTTGTTAGAATAAGATCAATCTATTGTGATCGCATCATCGAATCTATTTGACGAATGGCTATTAACACGAAAATAAATCAAAACGCTGCCCCTACGCTGGCTTTACTAAAAAGCCGTTTCCCCGACATTTTTGTCGATGATGCCACGCGGATGCGTCCTTTAAAGATAGGAATACATAAAGACTTGTTTGAGGCCTTTGAAGGACAGGTCACGCGCATGTCGATTCGTGGCGCGTTGGCTTTGTATACCAGTTCTGCCGAGTATAAGCCTGTGGTGCAGCCTGGTGTGGCGAGAATTGGCTTAGATGGTCAGCCGTGTGGCGTGGTGGAGGCTGAGTATCAAGAACATCCAGCGAAAACGAAAAAAGATAAAGCGCGTCCTGCCCGCACGGAAGCCCCGCCCAAACGCCGTGGCACAGTACAACACCCCACTCGCCGCGTGCGAGCGCGAAAACAAGAGGACGGTCAAGCCCCTGCCCCTTCTACTCGTCCTTCGCGTCCCCCGCGTCAAGGACACGGCACACGCCCTGCGGTGGTCATTCGCACGGCGGTCAAAGTTCCCGTTCCTCATGCCAATCCCTCCGCACCCTTATTATCCGATGAATTAAAAAACGATGCGGCAGGAAATCGACCCATTATTAAATTGAAAAAACGGCGCAAAATTTCTTCTGATGAGGGAGGAGAATCCAGCGGGGAATAATTTGGATTTTGATGATTTGGGGAAGCCTTCTATTACGCTTATTACGCTTCTCCCTAAAAATTCTTAAACGCATTAATTAAACGTGGATGCGTCACCACTTCATAATAAATATTATCTGTGGGTTTAAATACTTCACTATTTTCTCGCCAAATGCACACGCGTGCTTGGCGGATAATTAATTGATGATAATTATTTTTTCTATCCGTATATCGCCCGACAAAAAACACACTGTGACCAAAATCGTATGGTAATTTTAATTTGGCTTTTTTTAGCGCAATTTCAGTGGATAATTTGACAAACGCATTATCATCTAATTCAATGCCATTTAAATTATAACGAAACGTCACCATACCTTTTTCGCCTTTAAACTTATCATCCTCAGCTTGTTGAAACACCATTACTCGCGTCAACACGTTATTTTTACTAGAAAAATAACGGCGCAATTTCCACGAACACGAAGACAAACGATCCGCATCGCCAATGGCTGTGGAGATCATAATGCGTTGATCTCCATCGTATAAAAAATCAGGGGGCGTGTGGTTGTAACAAATGCCAATGCCCAATTCTAAAATCGGCAATTGGTGCTTGACACTAAAACGATTTTGCGCTTCCACCACCGACAACATCGCCCGTCCCAAACCACAAGCCCGCGCCACACTAAGCCAATGTTGGGGTTGGGATTGCTGCTCAAATACGCTCAAAATCACCGCATCGCCTTCAATAAAGACCTTCTCCGCGCCAAATGTTTCAATATGTTGCCGAATCGGATCGAAAAAAGTACGGCTAAAATGCGTCGCAGGATTTAGCCCGCGTTTACGTAGTTCTGCTGTAATCGTTGTTGAGCCGCGCACATCCGCTTTTAAAATCACATGCCCTCGCGCACTCATGTCGCTTTCTAAACTGGGTTCAGTTTGTTGTTGTTCTAAAAATTCGTAAAGCAAGCGATTGGCACGAGATAATTTAATATCATTGTCTTGCGTTAATAAACGCAAACGCGACATTTCTCGATGTATCAAATGACGTTGTTTTAAATCACGGCGATAGTTGGTGAAATGTAGGATAAATTGATAGGTTAATTCGGGAGATAATTGTTTTTGTTGTCGATTAACTTTTTTCCATGCTTCTTGCAATGCGGTTTTGCTTAATGGTTTATCACTGGCGCGGCGTAAAGGGCGGGTTTTTTCTGCCAATTGCAATTTATACCATACTTGATCTAAATTCAATTCTCCACACAAAGTTTGATATAACACATAAGGTTTAATTAATTGCGCATATTGTTCTGATAAGGTAGGTGTTTCATAAGCCGCTAAAATATGGCCAGCAATGCCCGCTTCTTGGATTGCGTGACTGAGAAATTTTAAAGCATTTTGTTGGTGTTGCAATAGAGATTTTAATTCTTTTCTTTCAGGATTTTCTTCTAATTGTTGTTGTGTGGCTTCGGTATGGAATAACAATTGAATATTATCATTCACATCTTTCCATGTGAATTGTAATAAATGTCCTTCCCACATTTCAATAATGTTTTGATTAGCGTAATTATCAGATTTTACAGGGAATTGCTCAAGAATCAATTCTAACCACACATCAATACGTTCATTCAAACAGGCATAACTGTAAGGATGATCCATTTCAGAAGATAATAAACAATAATGCTGCACTAACATATCATGATCCTGCCAATCTTTATTTTGCAGCACAGGATTAGATAATAGATCAATCGGTAAAGACCATGATTGTCCAAATAAATTTTGTCGTAATATTTTTGCCTCACCCATTTCTGCCCAATATAATTGGTTAAATAAATCACTGGTTATTTTTTGTAATAAGCGATTGTAATTATTATTTAACCAAATCGAGCGTTCATAATGTTGTTGGGCTTGATGCCCGCCAGTTTCATTGTCTAATAAATGATGGCGTAAACTTTGTAATAATTGTTCGGCTCGCGCTTGCACATTTTCTAAAATAAATTTAATTAAACTTAATTCTAATAAGCGAATGCGCACAATACCTTCTGTTTGGCGTGCTTGATAAATGCTATTGATTAATAAATGACTGCAAGTCTGCCCAAATTGTTCTAATTGGTGTTGCACTTCGGTAGAAGGTTGATCGCTAAAGCGGCGTTTATTGGTGCTGCGTTCTTTTAATAAATCATCGATTAAATTTAAGGTGCGGCGACAGAATTGCGGGTCTAATGTCACATCAATATGCACATTATCAATACCCGTATTAAGCTGTTCTAAATCCAAAGCCATCCATGTTGGTTTTTGCAGCGCAATAGGGGATAGCTCGGTGTCAGCGGGTGTATCTGTTTTACTAAGATAGCGGAATAGGGGTTTAAACATCGCTTGGGCTGCTGTTTTAGGATAAGTGGTGGGTCTTGTTTACTTTGTTCTGAGCTATAGCAAGATGATGTGATTTATAAAACCTTTATTTTGTCAGAATCAGAATTTACAGAATTAAATAATTTTCAAAATTTATTCTTGCAAGTCATTTATTTTAAACAGATTTTTTATTCTTTAATTCTGAAAATCCTAAAATTCTGTAAATTCTGATTCTGACAGAAAAATTTTATGAATGACTTAATTTTGGTATATTCTAGTGCGCGCCATTGTTTGGGATCAAGAGGCGTTGGCAACGCTCAATAAACCCAATAGTTCACAGGATTAGGTCAATTTTAACACATCAGGCGCGTAAACAGATATTTTGGTGAGTCCGTAGGGGTACAAGCACAAGGATAAAAACAATGGAGACGCAACCGCTACAAAATTCTGAATGGTAGCGGCTCGACACCCGTTTCTGTCTCAGTGGAATCGAATGTGGTATTGGTACTAACTTTCAAACAGTCGGAAGGGTTTTTCTTTATCCATTTTTCAAGCGATTCACCTCACTTTCATTGACACCAAATAATTTGGCGATTTGCTCCACAGAAAAACCTTGTTGAATAGCCAGTTGAAGACGTTCTAATTTCTCTTGCTCTTTACCTTTCTCAACCCCACGCTGTTCTGCTTCTAATGTGGCTTCTTGTACTGCTTCTTGAACAGCGGTATCAATGACGTTTTTTAAGTCACGATAATATTTAAGCGAGTTTTCATAATCTTCAAGTTGTTGCGGATTAAAGCGTGCAATTTCAGCAACCGTAAAGGCTTGTTCAAATATCTCTTCTCTTAGATCAGCGGGAATATCATCAAAGTTCTCTAAGTGCTTGATAAAGTACAACCATTTGTCAAAATGCGTTTGTAGTTCCTCAAGCTTTTTCTTAAAGCGGGGCATTTCAATGAAAATGAAAGTCAATTTATCGTAAAATATTTCACAAACGTCATTACGCAACTGAATATTTTGCAAATAATGCTCTCCATTTTTATGATCATCAAACACGAAATCTAATAATGCAATGCAATATACAGGCTGTAATTGGTAATCCCATTCGCCACGTTCGGCCTGTTCTCTAATGGGAAAGGTGGCGTAGAAAACGCTACGATCTTTGAAAAAGTTCTGTTTGGCTTTTTGCAACTCAACAATGAATTTATGACCGTCTTGGTTTTCACAATACAAATCAAAAATCGCTTTACGGTCTAATTCACCAGAACCCAATTGCTCACCCTTTTTATAAAACAAATCCTGTATTTGATGTTTCGCGGGTAAAAGCTGATTCAGAAAATCAATTAATAAATGTTTATTCGCCTCTTCACCAAATAGTTTCTTAAACCCAAAATCGGTGAATGGATTGATATATTTTGCTTTGCGGTGGTTTTGCATTAGCGATGACTCTCTTATACCAAAATTATGTGAGATATAAAAACAAATTAAGTTTTAATATCTAGCTAGATATTAGGTATAAGATACTGTTTAATTTTATTAAACTTAAACACTTTACCTGACAAAAAGGTCTCAAACATACTAGTGACTTCTTTAAAGCTTGATAGACGATGAAAATTCTTTCTGACCCAATTCTTACCTTGAAGCCAAATATCCTCGACTGGATTTTGCTCTGGGGCATTGGGCGCAAATCTTAATAAACGAACTTTCCATTCTGATTCTGGAAGTCCCCCATTTAATTTCTCTAAATAAGTTCTTAAACCTTCAGAACGATGATAACTTGCACCATCCCAAATAATCACATGACGGGCTTCTTTATATCTGTAAATGAGCCAGTTAATAAAGTCTATCGTATATTTTGTATCAGCTTTCTTTGCCCTATCTAAAATAAATTCTCCCGTATAAATATTCACCGCTCCATACCACGTTTGAGAAGTGCGATAATTACTCATCTTTATTGACGTTCTTTCTCCTTTTTTCGACCAAACATAACCACAAATATCTCCCCACAACTGATGGCTTTCGTCTTGCATCCAGTACATTACCTCTCCACTTTCTATCTGTTCACGCTCCTTATCTATTAAATCCTTAATCTCTTTTTTTTTAGCTTCTACTTTTACCTCATCTTTTGCCGAATTCTCTTTGTGTGTCTTCTTATAACTTAAATTCGCTTCTTCTAATAATTTAGTATAAGAAGTATTTGAAGAATAGAAAACATCATACTCCTCTTTTAAGTATCTCTTTAGTTCCTCTATTGTTATTGTCTTCTTTTCTTGTATCCAATTAATCACATCTTCTCGTTCACGCGGCTTTAAATACCCTGGCGAGCCTTTATACGCTAACTTTAATCCTTCCACCCCTGACGCTAAATAAATGGCTTTCCATTTATCCACAAATTGCACACTGACACAACACGCTAAAGCCGCTTCCGCACGCACAAAACCAAGCAAAGACATTCTTACTGCCATCGCTCGCTTCACTTCTCTCGCTTCACCTGTTGACATTAACTCTTCTAAATCTTCATATCTCTTGTTCATTATTCTCTCCTATTTGAAAAGTATTATTATACGACTCTGAAAAAATTGGTATATTAATGCCAAGAAATAAAACAGGGTTTTTCTTTATCCACTTTTCAAGCGATTCACCTCACTTTCATCGACACCAAATAATTTGGCGATTTGCTCCACAGAAAAACCTTGCTGAATAGCTAATTGAAGACGTTTTAGTTTCTCTTGTTCTTCACCTATTTCAATGCCTTTCTCAACCCCAATTTCAATACCTTTTTCAACCCCACGCTGTTCTGCTTCTAGCGTGGCTTCTTGAACAGCGGTATCAATGACGTTTTTTAAGTCACGATAGTATTTAAGCGAGTTTTCATAATCTTCAAGTTGTTGCGGATTAAAGCGTGCGATTTCAGCAACCGTAAAGGCTTGTTCAAATATCTCTTCTCTTAAATCAGTGGGAATATCATCAAGGTTTTCTAAGTGCTTGATAAAGTACAACCATTTGTCAAAATGCGTTTGTAGTTCCTCAAGCTTTTTCTTAAAGCGGGGCATTTCAATGAAAATGAAAGTCAATTTATCGTAAAATATTTCACAAACGTCATTACGCAACTGAATATTTTGCAAATAATGCTCTCCATTTTTATGATCATCAAACACGAAATCTAATAATGCAATGCAATATACAGGCTGTAATTGGTAATCCCATTCGCCACGTTCGGCCTGTTCTCTAATGGGAAAGGTGGCGTAGAAAACGCTACGATCTTTGAAAAAGTTCTGTTTGGCTTTTTGCAACTCAACAATGAATTTATGACCGTCTTGGCTCTCACAATACAAATCAAAAATCGCTTTACGGTCTAATTCACCAGACCCCAATTGCTCACCCTTTTTATAAAACAAATCCTGTATTTGATGTTTCGCGGGTAAAAGCTGATTCAGAAAATCAATTAATAAATGTTTATTCGCCTCTTCACCAAATAGTTTCTTAAACCCAAAATCGGTGAATGGATTGATATATTTTGCTTTGCGGTGGTTTTGCATTAGCGATGACTCTCTTATTAATGCCAAGAAATAAAACCAATGATATACCAAAAAGATAGGGTTCGTAGAATCCTTATTTTGTCAGAATCAAAATTTGCAGACACAATAATTTTCAAAATTTATTCTTACAAGTCGTTTATTTTAAACAGATTTTTTATTCTTTAATTCTGAAAATCCTAAAATTCTGTAAATTCTGATTCTGATAGAAAAATTTTATGAATGACTTAATTTTGGTATAGATCAAAATAAGGAATGGCGTGAAACTCACCTTTAGGATCAGTCCAAACTGAACCGAAAGATGGTAGTTGGGCTGGGGGTGGATCATTTTTCGGATCGCGCTCACTTCCCTGCCAAATAAACCAAGCCATCGCTATGCTCAAAATCAACACAGCAATCCCTACTACCAAAGCAATCCATCTTTTGCGACGTATATTCATTGTCATAAAATTACTCTTGTTCTGCGTGAAAACAAACCAACCAATTCTCTTGCGTCATTGTAAACCATAAGATAATCCATAACGCCCGATAAATCCATACACCTCCTAAAGTCTTACTTTCCCCTTTTTTATTTACACAAAACCGAATTTTGGCATAATATTCACGACACCCATTTGATGCGCGTTGCCTTTTTGGTTGTTTACCCGCGACCAAAATGGAGTAGCCAATCTTGACCGCTGCCATCGGCGTGCGCCTTATAAGCAAATGCTAATAGTACAACTGACGCAGGTTTATAGAAAAAATCCATTTGGTTATTACTTGTTTTTAAGGCTTGTCCGTTCGACAATAGACACGCTAACTCTACACTGCCACCGTAATTCAACAAGAATAACCCAATTAACCTCTGACTTTAGTCAGATTTAACTTTTTCATACCAACTCGATAAAGGACTTTTTATGCGATTAATCTTACTGGGCGGCCCTGGCGCGGGCAAAGGCACACAAGCGAATTACATCAAAGAACGCTACCAAATTCCCCAAATTTCCACCGGTGACATGTTGCGCGCCGCGGTCAAAGCAGGCACAGAATTAGGACTGGCGGCGAAGAAAATTATGGACGAAGGCGGCTTAGTCTCTGACGACATCATCATTGGCTTGGTCAAAGATCGGATTCAACAAGCCGATTGTGTCAATGGCTTTTTACTCGACGGCTTTCCGCGTACGCTACGCCAAGCCGATGCCATGAAAGAAGCCAACGTTCACATTGATTGTGTGGTAGAAATCGCCGTGGATGATGAAGAAATCGTCAAACGCATGAGCGGCCGCCGCACCCATTTGGCCTCAGGACGCACTTATCACGTGATCTACAATCCCCCCAAACAAGACGGCATCGACGATGTGACGGGTGAATCCCTTGTACAACGCGATGATGATCAAGAAGCCACGGTCAGAAAACGTTTACAGGTTTATCACGATCAAACAGAGCCGCTTATTGGCTATTATTCCCAATGGGCAGAAAAAGGCGGCGAAAATGCACCGCGTTATGTGCGGGTGTATGGTATTGGTGCGGTCGAAGAAATTCGAGACCAAATTTTTCAGGCTTTAGAAAAACAATAATTCTTTCTCAATAGAGCCATTCTATTATTTTTTCTCGTTCCCGCGCTTTAAGCGTGGGAATGCCCCGTTATTTAATTTGACTCCAATCATGAGCAATCCACAGCAATTACAAGCCTTACGCCGCGAATATACCCAAGCACGTTTAAATGTCGCAGAAACCCATGCCGATCCCTTTAAGCAATTCAGTAAATGGTTTGAAGAAGCCATGAATGCCGATTTACTGGATATTAATGCCATGACATTAGCCACAGCGAGTCGTGACGGTTATCCGAGTGCGCGAATTGTGTTGTTAAAAGAATTTGATGAAAAAGGCTTTGTTTTTTTCACGAATTATCACAGCCAAAAAGGACACATGTTGGCCGAAAATCCGCGCGCCAGTTTATTGTTTTATTGGGCGGAATTAGAGCGGCAAGTGCGCATTGAAGGGCGAGTAGAGAAAATTTCGCCAGAAGATTCGGATGCTTATTTTCACAGCCGTCCGTTGGGGAGTCAGTTGGGAGCTTGGGCATCGGATCAAAGTCAGGTGATTGATAGTAAAGAAGTCGTAGAGAAAAAATTGCAAGCTCTCACAGAACACTATCAAGATAAAATCGTTCCCAGACCCGAACATTGGGGCGGATATTGTTTGTCCCCGTCGCGTTTGGAATTTTGGCAAGGGCGGCCAAATCGTTTACATGATCGGGTGCTGTATACCCGTCAAACCGAAAACGAAGAATGGCAGCGGGTTTTGCTTGCGCCGTGAGGCATAAAAAATACCGTTCCCTAAAGGGAACGGGACAAGAATGCTGCGTTTACCACACTTTTTGCAGTGCTTTTAACACATCATGACGAGTAATCTGACCGATCACTCGGGCATCATCCAAAACAGGATAAAAACGATAAGGTTTTTCCAAAAATGCCGCCGCCAACTCCATGATAGTCATGTCAGCATCAACGCTTTGTACTTGGGTTTGCATATAATCAGCCACACGTCCCGCCGCTTCTTCGTAATAACCCGCATGAAGAGCCACTTTCATACAATCTTTTTCTGATAAAACGCCAATCAAATTACCATGCTCATCCACCACCGCAGCGGCCGACTGATGCGATTCGACCAACTGCTGGATGGCATGTAAAATGTCGGCATCGGGCATCAGTAAAACAGGCGTTGCTGACATGTGTTCTCTCACTGTAATTTTACGCAAAGACATGATCATTCCTTAGGCAATAGGGTGACAAAATAAGGTGGAAAGAAACATTCTCAACAAGATGACCCCATTTGTAAAGTTTCTTGTTTTTGCTGTGATTCTTAAATGATGCAGCGGGATTTAAAACGCCTAAATCATATCAAAAAATGCCAAAATTTTATGGCGCATTCTCTCCACAAAATTATCCTCATGAACCACTTCTAATGTGAATTGTTGCCCTAAATGCAATTGGGTGGCTTGTTGTCGCTGCACCAGAATCTTACTAATCACGGTTGAAATCTCTGGCGTGCTGGCAATAAAAGGCGCAAAATCCGCTTTGGTAATTTCAAATAAAGTAGTGTCCGTTAACGTGCGAATTGTGGCACTGCGATCTTCGCCCGTTAATAACGCCATTTCACCAAAAAAACTGCCCGATCCTAAACGTGCCACTTCAATTTTTTGTCCTTTATCGGCATTCACCAATACACTCACCACACCTTCAGCAATAATAAATAAAGAATCGCCTGATTGCCCTTGCTCCACCACAATTTTATTCGCGGCTAAATAATGGGCAGAAAGATTAGAAATTAATTTCTGTTTCATTAATGGCGATAAAGGAGTAAAAATATCGATCACATTAATCAGTTGTAATGGATTTTCAATCACTCCTGTTTTCTTAGGCAATTCAGATTGCCAAAAAATGTGTTGTTTTTGAATAGCAGGATAAATGCCTGCTTGATTTAAATTAATCCAAATCTTTAACCATAAAGTATGATTAATCACAGGGCGTTTACTATAATCAGAAAGGCTACAGGCAATTAAATAACACGCAATCCCTTCATTAATTTCTGGGAATAAAACAGCAGGCGCAGGATCGCTTAAAATCCCATCAGAAGTATAGCACGCATCTAATAAAATTTTTCTCACCCGCTCTGGCGAATGGCTGGCATCAATAAACACTTTAACATTCAAGCGATAAGGTGAATTGGGTTGAGAAAAGTTTAATACGGTTGATTCGGCCGCCAAGCTATTGGGAACGCATAATAAAATGTTATTACGTGTTTTAATGCGAGTGCTGCGCCAAGTCATATCAATCACTTGTCCTTCGGGATATTCCTTAATTTGCACCCAATCTCCCACGCGAAATGGCCGCTCTAAATTTAAAGCAATGCCAGAAAAAATATTAGAAATATTTAACTGCACCGCCAAACCAATAATCATGGCTAATATTCCAGAGGTGGCCAGTAAACCTGTAATTTGCCGATCAAAAACAAAAGCAATAATGGCAAAAATAGCCAGCAAATAAATTAAGAAACTGATCATGCCTGTTAATACGCCAGGGATAGGGCGTTGTGTGCGTCTTTCTATGGGTTGCCACACAAATTGCAATAAAGCTGAATTAATAAAAAAGGCAGAAGTGAACCACCATAAAATACTAATCGTTTTCAGTCCTAATTCAAAAAATGATCCAACAGTAAACGCATATTTAGTGAGCGTAATTTCAGCAAAAAATAACAGCGCGTAAATTAAAATGAGTTTGATGAACCAAATTGTTTTTTTCATCTTGGCAATCCCCGTATAATGCTGCTGCATAAACAGCACAATCACTAACATTAAAATAATGCTAGTAATAATAGGAATAAGCCAAAACGTATTGAAATAATTAGCAAAATTAATTTCATCTTTACGCAAAGTCAATGCTAAATTAAACCGAGAAAATTTTAATCCATCACTGGCATTCAAATAATCAGGATGTCCTAGCAAATTTCTATGAATGAAATCCTGAAAAAACTGTACATCATAAACCACCCAACCTAAACTAGGCGATAAGAGGCGTTGTTGTTGATAAATAGCCAACAGTTCTTCAACATAATCCTCAGTTAATCCCATTCCTAACATGTCGGTGACATAAATCAATTCATTATAGCCATAATAACTATTATTAAAACTAACACCTAAATAATGATGATTAAATTCAGGAGGATTTAATAAAAAATCTAACTTAAATTTACCCTTAACATGATAAAGACGATAATTTACATCATTATCAATACGAATGAGTGGTTCGCCTAAAGTCACATTCTCCACCGCATTAATAAATGTGATTTGTTCAGGCTCAACATTTTTATTAAAACGAAACCACAGTTTAAATTCTAATTCTGCGGTTAAATTTTTTACATCGAGATCATGAATGCGCTCTAGTTTAACGCCTGTATAGACAATATTAATTTTTCTCAGATATTCGTTGCCAACTTTGAGAAAATTATCCGTTTGCTGTTTATATTCAAATTCCGCAATATCCTCATTGTTGTCATTGGTGAGTATTTGTAATTGCGCGAAAGCAGGCACTAATTGGCCAGATTCAGGGCGAAATAATGCCATTCTATTGGTCTTGGTGACATCCCCTTGCTCATTGAAATAATTCAGCCCAGTAATTCCATGAATAGCCCGATGTCGATAACGAAAACTGGCGATGCTTTCACGGATTTTTTGGCGATCTGCGGCACGTGTTTTGGTTTTTCCTTCAATTTGGGCTTGTTTTAATGCGGTCACGGCTACGTCAATGGCATCGAAAGCAAAGGCCGCTCGCCAATCGGGTTTTTCTTTATAAGCGAGAATGTAGCGATCTTGAAAAATTTGCAATTCCTGATTGCCCGCTGCGAAAATAAGCGGTGTTGAAATGTACAATTCAGGATGATGCTCACCGCGCTTAAACGATGGCGCAAAAGTTTCCTGAAAAGCAGCACTGGCATAAGCATCCGGTGCAATTAAAGTGACGGTTAATTTTTCTTCAAATAAACGGCTTGCTAAACGCGCACCAAAATCAGCTTGTGTGAATAGAAATAATAATTCTGTGGTCTTATCTTTTTTTAATTGTTCAATCATAAGATCAATTTTTTGATCTAATAAAGTATCTTGACTGTCTATACCAAAATTATGTGAGATATAAAAACAAATTAAGTTCTAATATCTAGCTAGATATTAGGTATAAGATACTGTTTAATTTTATTAAACTTAAACACTTTACCTGACAAAAAGGTCTCAAACATACTAGTGACTTCTTTAAAGCTTGATAGACGATGAAAATTCTTTCTGACCCAATTCTTACCTTGAAGCCAAATATCCTCGACTGGATTTTGCTCTGGGGCATTGGGCGCAAATCTTAATAAACGAACTTTCCATTCTGATTCTGGAAGTCCCCCATTTAATTTCTCTAAATAAGTTCTTAAACCTTCAGAACGATGATAACTTGCACCATCCCAAATAATCACATGACGGGCTTCTTTATATCTGTAAATGAGCCAGTTAATAAAGTCTATCGTATATTTTGTATCAGCTTTCTTTGCCCTATCTAAAATAAATTCTCCCGTATAAATATTCACCGCTCCATACCACGTTTGAGAAGTGCGATAATTACTCATCTTTATTGACGTTCTTTCTCCTTTTTTCGACCAAACATAACCACAAATATCTCCCCACAACTGATGGCTTTCGTCTTGCATCCAGTACATTACCTCTCCACTTTCTATCTGTTCACGCTCCTTATCTATTAAATCCTTAATCTCTTTTTTTTTTAGCTTCTACTTTTACCTCATCTTTTGCCGAATTCTCTTTGTGTGTCTTCTTATAACTTAAATTCGCTTCTTCTAATAATTTAGTATAAGAAGTATTTGAAGAATAGAAAACATCATACTCCTCTTTTAAGTATCTCTTTAGTTCCTCTATTGTTATTGTCTTCTTTTCTTGTATCCAATTAATCACATCTTCTCGTTCACGCGGCTTTAAATACCCTGGCGAGCCTTTATACGCTAACTTTAATCCTTCCACCCCTGACGCTAAATAAATGGCTTTCCATTTATCCACAAATTGCACACTGATACAACACGCTAAAGCCGCTTCCGCACGCACAAAACCAAGCAAAGACATTCTTACTGCCATCGCTCGCTTCACTTCTCTCGCTTCACCTGTTGACATTAACTTTTCCAAATCTTCATATCTTTTGTTCATTATTCTCTCCTATTTGAAAAGTATTATCATACGACTCTGAAAAAATTGGTATAGCTGCCAATGGTGTTGTAATTGGCCGCTTTGTTCGGTGAAGAATTGAGTGAATTTATCGGCTAAATAACGACCATATACTTGTTCATCTGAAATAATAGCCGCGTGCTTTTTTTGGAAAATATGAGTGGCATAATAAGCTAAGAATTTACTTTGTTGCTCATCATTAAATATAACTCGAAAATACCAAGGATTGTCTTTAGTAACATCCACATGGGTGGCTGTCGGCGCAATCACGGGTAGCTGGGCAGTTTTGTAAACTTTACTGGCTGCTATAGACGTGACACTGTTGCCGTGACCAATCACCACCACGGCTTCACTGTCCACTAATTGCTGTGCGGCTTTTTCAGCTAAGGTCGGATCGCCATTATCATCAGCGGTAATTAGCTTGACTTTACGCCCATTAATGCCTCCTTTATCATTCAGCATTTCAAGGTATAATTCAATGCCATTAATAATACTTTTACCCGAACTTTTATGAGCAGCTCCTGCAAAACCAATATAAATTGGATTGGCTGTTTTAATAAAAAACACAAAATAACTGATAATTGCCACAATAATGGTGAGGCTAACCAAAGTAATAGAAACTTTTCGAGAAAATAAATACACGCTCATTCCCCAGAATTAAAGCCAAATAAAAGGATAACAGTTTATTACCTGTTATCCTTAATTTTTTTGATGTATTAAAAAGCGAAAATAATTAAATAATCGGTTGATGCACCGTCACCAATTTAGTGCCATCGGGAAAAGTGGCTTCTACTTGTACTTCAGCAATCATTTCTGGTACGCCTTCCATGACATCTTCACGACTGAGCAATTGACTGCCTTCGCTCATCAATTGTGCCACTGTTTTGCCTTCTCTAGCCCCTTCCATAATGGCTGCGGACAGATAAGCCACCGCCTCTGGATAATTCAGTTTTAATCCTTTGGCTTTGCGACGTTCGGCGAGTAGGGCGGCGGTAAAAATGAGTAATTTGTCTTTTTCGCGGGGGGATAATTCCATGATGGTTTCCACTTTTAATTCATTTTAAAAACTCTGTGATTAATGTAGCATAAAAAATGCGCTATATCATCATGTTCTCCACAACACTAAGCAAAAATAATCTGGACTATCCGCATTTCTACCGCTCCCTGCCTTCCTGCTAGAGGAAGAGATGAGGTTCTCTTGTTAGATTTTAACAATAAAAACAATTGAATTTATTTATTCCAAGTCCCTATTCTTATAAATTCTACTCGACGATTGCGGGCTTTTCCTTCTTCAGTTTCATTGCTGTCTATGGGTTGTTGTTCGCCGTGGGCTTCGACGCGGAGGCGTTGGGGAGCTTGGTTGGGTAGATTGTGGTTGTTGATTAAAAAGGTTTTTACCGACTCAGCACGACGACGCGATAAGTCAAGATTGTAATCCGCTTCGCCGTCGCTGTCGGCATGACCTGCAATGGTGATAATGGCATCCGCAAGCCCATTTTGTAGGGCTGTTGCATATTCTTTTAGTAAGGGGTAAGAATCAGGTTTGATGGTCGCAGAATCGTAGTCAAATAGGATTTTTGCGCCCACTTTAGGCGGATCATTGACAATTTCTTCTACCCCACGCATTGTAGGATTGGGATTAAAACCACGAAAAATAATCGATTTTGGCGGAGCTTGTAAGGCTTGTTCAATGTCGATAGCATTACTGGGGAAATTTAAGGCGGGCGTTTCGGCATAACTGCCCAAAGGAAAAATTAGACTTGTGGTATCAAAAAAACCTAGTATTAACCGATTCCAAAAAGGAGTATCAAAATGAATTTCAATCTGACAAATAAAAACACAACCAGACAATGGAGAGCCTTAATCGCTCTGGATGCAAAGCAGTTTGATATACTGCTGGAAGTTTTTAAACAATCTTATCTCACTTTACAAGGTTCAACACTCAAATCAAGATTGATGAATGATAAAGCCACTTACTGCATTAATAACGAGAGAGAATTATTGTTATTTACGCTAACCAGTTTAAAGCAAAGTTTAACTGATGATGCTTTAGGTGTGATGGCAGGTATGGATGGTTCTCACGCCAAGAAAACGCAGAAATTAGGCTTGCGTATTTTAACTCATGCCTTGTGTGCTTTAAAACATATACCTGCCAGAGACATAGACAATATCGATGATTTTAAAGCTTATTTTTCCGATATAGAGGAGTTGATTATTGATGTGACAGAGCAAGATATACAACGTCCATCGGATAAAGAAATCCAAAAGGAATTTTATTCGGGTAAAAAAAACTCACACAGTAAAGATGTTAGTGATTGTTAATGAACTTAAAGAAATTTTGTATATAAGCCATCCTGTAAATGGTAAATGCCATGATTTTAACGTGTTAAAGAAAATGCTTTCTCCAGATAAAAAATATTTTATTGAGTCTAACATTTTAGTTGATTTAGGTTTTTTAGGTATGGATAAACAATATGATTGTAAATCGGTGTGTCTTCCTCACAAGAAATCCAAAAATAAGCCGCTTACTTTAGAACAAAAAGAGGAGAATAGAATTCTATCTTCAAAGCGTATTGTTGTGGAAAATGCAATTTCTTGATTTTTATGATAAAATTTTGTCCTGCTGTGCAGGACTACATAACTTCCGATTAAACACAACTACTTGATTTTAATTGAGACCACAACTCTCATGTCTATTTTAGTGGGTTTATTGCGCGTCCGTTTGGGTTCTAAGACTTTACCCCACCTTACTACGCTGGCTATCGCCACCTTAAAGCGTTCTGCTACCTCTGCAAGGGTCAGATTCTCTTCTTGTCTAGTTTTTAATACACGTTCTCGAAAGTCTCTTGAATAGGTCATTTTTTATACTCCTTTTGTGGTGCGGGTGCTATAATTCGTCAAACTGACATCGCCTGCAATTTTCTTAGTAATAACCCATTGTTGTGCAATGGATAAAACGTTATTCACCACCCAGTTAAAGTTAAAGTAGGGTGGATAAGCGATAGCGTCATCCACCAAGCTGGTAGTCGTATTGAAAAAAGGGGTATGGCACTGCGTTTATACACCCTACGCTTGCTCTCCTCCCCCAACGCCCCATTTACCCGATTAACGGTAGTTCAAGTCTTTTATCGCAAATTTTTTTGTGTACAGACTTGCACTTATTACCGTTGAATTGTAAGATTAATACGATAATGAAATATTATACGACGGATTGCTTTGTTTTGTCGTCCAACGGAGCAGTTTCGCCCCCACAAAAAACCTGAGATGATGATCATGCCTGCACTGAGTGAATTAAAGAAAAAAGCTGACCATTTGCGTTCGGATAACATTGAACTTGATCGAGATCAGAAATTAAAAGCAGCTACTTTGGCTGAATTGGGACGGAAAGTTAAAAAAATTCACTTGTATCTGTTTGAATTATCACGGGAACTTAATTTTGTTCAACCTGATATTTACGCCAATTACGAAGTGAAAGGTTTTAGCACGCTGGAACATTTAAAACAGCAAGACTATGTTTTGTGTGACTATGATGAAGCACAACATGAATTTGTTCTGCGTTTTTCTTGTGTGGGACAATTTAAATTTCGTTTCGCTAAAGCCAACAAAATTCATGCCAAAAACCAACGCGATTATTTAGTTTCTCACAATCTGCGTTTTCATCATCGAGAAGAATATGATGGCAATCACCAATTAACGCGGGTTTTATTCGATCTTGAACCGCTGATTTATATCGAGTTTAAATTCACAGCCAATGCCAAAACCCAGAAAATCGATTTAAGCCTGCGCAATTTCGATGGATTGGGACGGCAACATTACTCGCTTGATCCGCGAAAAATAGATGATGTTTTTTTAGACGAATTAGCCAAGTTTATTTGTCGGGAGAAACATGCTTTACCATTGGAAGAACGTTATCAATTAACGCAACAAGGTAAAGACATGATCATCCGCCATCGCAAAGAAAAAACCCAGCAAGAAAATGATGATTTTGATAAATGGCTGGCACAAACTCAAGCCAGTTTAGACCGTGAAGAAAGAAGACTGAAACGCGGATTTTTAGGGTTGCTTAATCCCAGTAATTGGGTTTAACTTTACGCGTTGCTTCTGTCTGAATATAAAATGCAAACAGAAGCAACTGACAAGTTAATTATCGCCTCACATTAACTTTTTATACTTAATGCGATGTGGATTGTCAGCATCTGTGCCTAAACGACGGTGTCTATCCGCTTCATAATCGGCATAATTACCTTCAAACCACACCACTTCACTGTCGCCTTCAAAAGCTAAAATATGCGTCGCAATTCGATCTAAAAACCAACGATCATGCGAAATCACCACCGCGCAGCCCGGAAACGCCAATAACGCTTCTTCCAATGCCCGCAATGTTTCCACATCTAAATCATTAGTTGGCTCGTCTAATAACAGCACATTACCGCCACTTTTTAATAAACGGGCTAAATGCACTCGATTGCGCTCCCCACCCGACAGATTTTTCACCAATTTTTGCTGATCCGTGCCTTTGAAATTAAAACGCCCTGCATAAGCACGAGAGGGAATTTCATATTTTCCCACCACAATGTTATCGTGACCATCAGAAATCACCTCCCAGACCGTTTTATCATCAGGTAAAGCATCGCGGGACTGATCTACATAAGCCAATTGCACCGTCGAACCCACCCGCAATTCTCCCGCGTCGGGTTTCTCTTGTCCCGTGATCATGCGAAATAGCGTCGTTTTACCCGCACCATTCGGCCCAATCACGCCGACAATTCCCCCTTTCGGTAAATTAAAATTTAACCCGTCAATTAATAAACGATCCGCAAAACTTTTACGCAAATTAACCGCTTCTACCACCAAATCACCTAAACGCGCACCGGGTGGAATATAAATTTCCTGAGTCGCATTGCGTTCCTGCACATCTTGATTAACCAATTCATCAAAACGCGCCAAACGGGCTTTACTTTTAGCGTGACGACCTTTGGGATTGCTACGCACCCATTCTAATTCTTGTTTAATCGCTCTTTGCCGTGCCGATTCTTGACGTTCTTCTTGTGCCAAACGTTTTTCTTTTTGGTCTAACCACGAAGAATAATTCCCCTCAAAAGGAATGCCATAACCGCGATCCAATTCCAAAATCCAACCCGCGACATTATCCAAAAAATAACGGTCGTGAGTAATTGCAATCACCGTTCCTTTATACTCTTGTAAAAAGCGTTCTAACCACGCAATTGATTCCGCATCTAAATGGTTAGTTGGCTCGTCTAATAACAGCATATCTGGCGCGGACAATAACAAACGACATAACGCCACACGCCGTTTTTCTCCACCCGATAAAGTGGCGACTTCGGCATCCCACGGCGGCAAACGCAAGGCATCGGCGGCAATTTCCAAAGTCCGCTCCATATCCCAACCTTGACAGGCATCAATCGCATCTTGCAATTCAGCTTGTTTTGCCAATAAAGCGTTCATTTCCTCATCGCTCATTGGCTCGGCAAATTTCATGCTAATGTCATCAAATTGCGTTAATAACGCCTTTGTTTTCGCCACACCTTCTTCTACATTACCACGCACATTTTTCTCAAGATTTAATTGTGGTTCTTGCGGTAAATAACCAATTTGGATACCGGGTTGTGCGCGGGCTTCGCCATTAAATTCTTTATCCACTCCCGCCATAATGCGCAATAACGACGATTTTCCCGCGCCATTTAAACCCAATACGCCAATTTTGGCACCGGGAAAAAAGGATAAAGAAATATCTTTTAAAATTTCACGTTTCGGGGGAACAACTTTACCCACGCGATTCATGGTATAAATATACTGTGCCATGATAAAAATTAATACCTTGTAAATGGAGAAAATAATAACATTTTAAAAATCATCCGCGGCAATAAAATAACCGTACCAAATTTGTGCTAAAGCCCAAGCTTTACCCTCGATCACTTCAATTTTAAACGAGTTTTCCCCTGATGTTAAATAAGTTTTAGGAATCACCACCGTTTCATACACCCAAAAATGTCCCACCCGTTTTACCACTTTATCTCGAATCGCTTGCCCATTCACCCAAAAACGTAAAGTAATTGGGTAATTAAAATCACTTCTTAAAATAAGTTGCAGCGGTTTTTTCGGAAATGGCTCTGTATGAGAAATGGTAAATTCGACTGATTCATTTTGTTTTAAAATCAAGCTGTGTTGTCGAATGCGACGGGCATAATTATCTAAATAATTCAGTTCTAATAATTCATAACGCGGTTTTTGTAAAAATAGTTGATTGGCATCGGTGGTGAATTGCACATTAAAATGTTCATAAGGAGATTGTTGTGGGTTCATACTCACCTGATCCATATACCACAATAAAGCCAAACCCGCCACCAATCCTAAAAAAACCAATATCTGTTGACGCGCCAGTAAAAAATAATGGGTAATGATCAGCGGAATAGTAAACCATAACACCACAGAAATAATCACACTAACCCCTGCAATATGCGGTGTCCATAAGGCAAAAATAGCGATTATTAAGCAACTCATTAACCAATATAAACTATGCGCAATATTCGGCGTGGCCTGATACAATAAAACCATCGCCACATAAGAAGCCAAAAACGCATGATAATAATAAGACATTAATGTTAAATAAAAAATAAAAGCCGTACCTAAAATCCATGTACTTTGCACCAAAGGCAAAGTTTTAAATGCCAATAATGCCAAGACAAAAATTAAACCTACTTTAAAAGAAAAAGCTAAAGTATTGCTTTGATAACGTTGAGATAAGATGTGATGAAATAAGCGATCTTGATCAGCATCGGCGGAGTGTGATTGTTCGGGCGGATCATTCGCTGCAATAGACCACGTCTGATAGCCGGGGCGTTCACTTAAATTGACCACCATTTTTTGATAGCCCACATTATTGGTTGCAAATAAACCACTGTGCGCGCTAATATTGCTGGCAAATTGCGCAAAATAACCCGCAGGATAAGCCCATAAACTCATCCCTACGATTAAAATCATTGCACTCAATGCTCCCGAAGCAAAATAAACTAAATTAGATTGTTTAATGGTTTTGATTTCTATTTTAGACAGATTAAAAATTTCTCGCGTCAATCCCACCGCTAATCCTAATCCCGCAATAAATAAAAACACAAAAGGAAAAACACGTTCTAATCCCGCTAAAGCTAAAAAAAATCCCGCACGATAATAACGCGATTTAGCCAAAAAAATCATGCCTAAACTAAGGTAAAAAAACCAAGTGTAACGTAAGAAACTGCCAATGGTATATAAATTGGCTTGCAAACCAAAACTAGGATAATAAGCAAAAATAAACCAATAAATCGCTAACATCGCCCAACGCAACAGCCAATCTCGCGTTAATAACCACAGCAATAAACCAGTTATGATAATAAGCGCGTAATCAAAATAAATTAACCACGCTAAAGACACCTGTAACGGCAAATAAGATAAAATGGGCTTCGCCTGCAAGGCCCAAAATGGGGTAGGATTAAACCCATGATCATTAAAAATCTTTTGCCACTGTTGTGGATCATGATTTAATTGGATGGAAAACAGAAAAATATCTGTTTTAAATTCGTCCCAAATAGAAGCAGGAATCGGATTAAGTTGTTGTTGTAGTAATTCGCGCCAATTTTCATGATAACCTTGACGTTTGTGCGCTAAATTTCTAATATTAACCTCATCCAAATTCATACCCTGATCTAACAAAGCTTGCGCGGTGGCTAAATAAAGTTGATCATAACCCAAATATTTAAAATACTTCCCCCCAATCACATAATGATATAAATCATGAACATGATAAATTTGGATTTGGGCAATTTGAAAAAAACGCAACGCACTCGTTAAAGCAATAATAATAAAAACGGTCGTCAAAATCGCCTTAAAATGCCATGCTAATTTTTGTTGATAGCGGTAAAATAATAACGCTAAAATTAACACACTGCCCAAAATAATCGGTTCAAAAACACTGTTAAAAATTATCATAGTGGGAGCTTAATGCCATGCAAAATAAAATTGAATTATTCTTCGGAGACATCACCCTAATGGATGTGGATGCCATTGTCAATGCAGCCAGTCCAACCCTAAGCGGTAGCTGCGGAGTCGAAGCGGTCATTCACCGTTATGGGGGGCTTCCATTGTCGGATGCGTGCGAAACATTAGGCGGGTGCGAAACAGGCCAAGCCAAAATCACCAGAGGTCATGACTTGCCGGCAAAATTTGTCATCCATACGGTCGGACCCGTGTGGCTCGGAGGCAAATACGGAGAAGCGGAATTATTGCGATCTTGTTATCGCAATGCGCTACGATTTAGTCTGACTCGCCCTATTAAAACTATCGCTTTTTCTTCTATTAGCTGCGGTGCTTCAGGCTATCCTATTGAAGAGGCTTGTCAAATTGCGCTGGACACCATTCAAGAGTTTTTGGACACCCATCCTGACACCTTGGAAAAAGTATGTATCATGGCTTACAATATTCCCATTCTTGAGACGTATCGAAGAGAATTAGAAGCCCGCTTCGGAGAGTCAGAATTAATGACAGAATAAGCCCGAAATCAATGCAGAGTATGTGGTAAGGCCAGACGAAATAAGGGAATTTCCGCATCAAACGCCAAACCATCATCCGCTAACATCTGGTAACTGCCGTGCATTGTGCCGACTGGCGTAGCGATAGCTGTTGCACTGGTGTATTCAAAGCGTTCGCCGGGACGCAAATAAGGCTGTTCTCCGACCACGCCTTGGCCGCGCACTTCTTGTATTTGTTCATTGGCATCGGTGATAATCCAATGGCGAGACAACAGCCGCGCCGCGACTGTCCCCACATTGTGCAAAGTCACCGTGTAGGCAAAAACGTAGCGTCTCTGTTCGGGACTGGATTGTTCACTGAGATAATGGGTTTTGACTTCAACACGAATATGATAGGGCGATAACATCATGCGCCATCCTTTGGAGGTGAATCGTCGGGGATTTATGAAATGAGCCGTCGTGATGACTGCGAATTTTTTAAGAATTTAAGAATTAACTGGTAAAACAGTAAGGGATGGGGTGAACGATGGGACTCGAACCCACGACAACCGGAATCACAATCCGGGGCTCTACCAACTGAGCTACGCTCACCATAACGAGTTGCGTCAAACGGGTGTGGCTGCACAGGTTGGGCGTTATTCCCACAACTTCGGACTGAAGTGGCGCGCCTGGCAGGACTCGAACCTGCTACCCTCGGCTTAGAAGGCCGATGCTCTATCCGAATGAGCTACAGGCGCAAGTGTTAAAATCTATGATAAGTGTAAAGTCTATGATGAGAATGGTCGGGGTAGAGGGATTTGAACTCTCGACCCACTGCTCCCAAAGCAGTTGCGCTACCAGGCTGCGCTATACCCCGATTATTTTTAACTGTAGACGACTGATCAATAAGTACCTGCACCAAAGTTAGGCATGATAAGCCACTTCTAACCAAGTGTCAAGAAAAAAATCAGTATTTTTTCATACCCGCTTATTATAGATAGCCACTTTTCGCTTAGTCAGCTAAAATGTCCTATTCCAAAGACACCCTACAGTTGTGAGGAACGTCATGACCACAGAACGTATTCAGGATTATCTTTATTCATGGAATCCCGCCGATCCCCTGTTGGCACGGGTTCGTTTAGAAGATGACATTCGTGATGGATTACAAGGGGCTTATGTCCGTAAACCCACCTTAACCGAAAGAAAAGAATTACTTGAATTAAGTGCGGCAGTGGGTACGCAGGCGGTTTTAATTGGCTTTCCGGCCATTTCAACACAAGAATTTGATGATTGTTATGCCCTATTAGCCCATGCCCAAGAAAAAAAGTTACCGCTGCATTTCAGTTTCCTTGCCCGTACCTTAGTCAGCGATGTCGAGCCGATTGTGGCTTTAGCGCGGGCTTTTCCAGAAATAAAAGTTCGGGCCGACAGCTTTATTGGCACCAGTCTTGTGCGCCGCAAAGTGGAAAATTGGGAGTTTTCTGAACTGTTACAACGAATTAAAACCGTTGGCAATTATCTGCTTCAAGAAAAAACCCCGTTTGGCCTCAGTATCGAAGATGCCACCCGCACTCCACCCGATGATATGATTCAAACCATTGATAGGGCGTTAGAAGTAGAGATCAAAAATTTAACCCTTTGCGATACCGTGGGCGATAGCACGCCGGAAGGTGCTGCACGTATCACTGAATTTGTTTTGGAGTATCTCACCAAACAGGGCGTTCAACTGGAATTAATGTGGCATGGACACAATGACAAAGGGCTGGGCGTGGCCAATGCCATTGCGGCGGCACGTGCGGGAGCTGACATTATCAGTGGTACTTTTTTGGGTATCGGAGAGCGCACCGGCAACACGGCATTGGAACAAGTGGCTTTGTTATTAGCCCAAGCAGGAAATACGCACCATCATTTAGCCGCAATCAAGCCTTATTGTGATAAATTGTCCGAATATACCCAAGTTCCTATCGCGCAAACCGCGCCGATTATTGGACAACAAGCGTTTACTACTGCGGCCGGCACCCATTCTGCCGCGGTATTGAAGGCAAAGGCTTTGGGTTTAGCATTTGAAGACTATGTTTTTTCTGCCGTTCCTGCCAGCGATTTGGGACGCTCGCAAGAATTGTTGATTGCGCCAGTCAGTGGCAGTGCTAACGTGCGTTACATGTTAGAACAATTTGATGTCACTCCCACGACGGCCTTGATTGAGGGCTTACTTGCCCATGCCAAAACCAAAGATAAATGGCTCACGCGCCAAGATATTCGTGATTATCTGAATACTCAACCTTTTTAAAAATAAGGATTTTTCATGCAGCAACTGATTCAAGGTAAAGCCTTTTATTGTGGTGATTTTGTGGATACCGATGTCATGTCGCCGGGGCGATTTGAGCCTTATGAGGGGCGTGATCATCTTGCCAGCATTGCCTTAATTGATTACCGTGCCAATCCGCCTTTTGTTGATCCGCAGACTCGTCGTTCGCCGTTTACCGTTATTTTTGCGGGGCGTGAATTTGGTTGTGGTTCCAGTCGAGAGACGGCACCGCAAGCCTTGGCGTATGCGGGTGCGAAAGTGGTGATTGCGCGGAGTTTTGCGCGTATTTTTTTCCGTAATTGTGTGAATATGGGCTTATTGCTGCCGATCATTTACGATCATCCGTTTGATGAAAACATAGTGGGGACAGAAGTGACCGTTGACGTGCCTGCTTTGACTTTTCGCGTGGGCGATCAAGAGTTTAAGTTTAATGATTTTGGCCCGCTGACCGACATTATCCAAGCAGGCGGCCTTACCCCGTACAACAAACAGCATTTACATTTAGGAGCCTAGGCCATGCCTGCACAAAGCATGACGCATAAAATTTTAGCCCGTGCCGCTGGCAAATCTCACGTGGCGACGGGAGAATTTATTGAAGCGGATATTGACATGTGTTTTACACATGATCCGGTGTTAGAAGCCTTACGCGAGGCGTTTTATGAAGAATTTGGCAAAAATGCCAAAGTATTCGATCCCAATAAAATTGCGTTATTTCAAGATCACCTTGTGCCAGCGAAAGACGCGATCAGTCGTCGTTTAGCGATGGCGATGGACAATTTTGCCGCAGAGCAGGACATTAAGAACTACTATCCCTACGGCGCGAATTATGGTGTATGTCATATTTTAATGTGTGAACAAGGTCATGTTTTACCCAATCAAGTGATTTTAGGTACAGATTCGCACTCCGTGACTTACGGCGCGTTTAATGCGTTTGGGACGGGTGTGGGTTTAGTGGACATGCTCAATGTGTTTCGTGTGGGTCGTTTATGGTTTCGCGTACCAGAGACTATCGAAGTACGAATTGAAGGAGAATTACCGCCCAACGTATTTGCAAAAGACATTATTTTGCGTTTATTGCAAGACATTGGCATGGATGGCGCGTCGGGTAAAACTTTGGAATTTACGGGATCAACCATTGATCACTTATCGGCCGAAGAACGCATGACCTTATGCAATATGACGGTGGAAGCGGGGGCAAAAAATGGCATTATGTCCTTGTCGGATAAGGCAATTGCTTACTTAAATCGTGCCGCTCCGAATGCCACACTTGATCCCGTGACGACGGATAAAGATTACCAATACAGTCAACGTTTACACTATCAAGCGGAACAATTAGAACCGATGGTGGCCTATCCGCACCGTCCTGACAACGTCTGTACCGTCGCACAAGCCAAAGCAGAACGTGTTGCAATCAGTCAAGTGTACGTGGGGTCTTGTACGGGGGCGAAATTTGAAGACATTGAATTAGTAGCACGGACATTAAAAGGGCAGAAAATTGCCAAAGGCGTGCATTTAATGGTGGTGCCGGCATCGACTCAAATTTATCGCCGTATGGCGCAGAGTCAAGTGATTGATATGCTTGTAGAAAGTGGTGCGGTGATCGAATCACCGGGCTGTAAAGCGTGTTATGGCGCGCATGGTGGCGTATTAGGGGACAATGAAGTGTGTTTATCCACCACCAATCGTAATTTTCGTGGTCGCATGGGCAACCCGAATTCTTTTGTTTACTTATCATCGCCTTACGTGGCCGCCCGCAGTGCCATTGCTGGCTATATTACGGATGAATAAACCATGTCACGTTATCATGTTTTACTGATGCCGGGGGAAGGCATCGGCACGGAGATTGTTGCCGAAGGCGAGCGCGTTTTACGGGCGATTGCTGAACGCTATAAAATTGATGTTGATATTTCGCAACACCTTGTCGGTGAAGAACAATTTAAACAAAGTGGTCGTTATCTTTCGGTTGAAACAGAAACTTTGTGTGATGAGTTAAAAACCAATCCGAATGCGGGCATTTTGTTTGGTGCGGTGGCTGATGAGCCGATTGGCATTTTACGCAAACACTATGATTTATTTACGAATTTGCGTCCTATTCGTACTTTTTCGGCTGCGGCGGATGTTTCTCCGTTGTGTTCGGTGCGGGAACGGGAAATTGATTTGTATATCGTTCGGGAATTGGTGTCCGGTATTTACTATGGACAAATGCGACATGGCAGCGATGCCGCGGGGCGTTGGGCGGGACAGGAGTTATACTATCATGAAACTGAAGTCAGACGAATTGTGCAACAAGCCTTACAAGTCGCCCAGCAACGTCGTAAACGATTACATTTTGTGCATAAAGGCAATGTGATTAAAGATGTCTTTCAAATTTGGTTAGACGTTTTACATGCAGAAGCCCGCCGTTTTCCTCAAGTCGAATGTCACGATATTTTAGTGGACAATATGGCGATGCAAATGGTGTTAAAACCGCAATATTTTGATGTGTTATTAGCCTGCAATACTTTTGGCGATATTTTAAGCGATTTAGGTGCGGGCATTGTGGGTTCAATTGGATTATTGCCTTCAGCCAGTTTAAATGCGCATGGTTTTGGTTTATTTGAATCGGTGGGCGGGACTGCGCCCGATATTGCAGGGCAGCAAAAAGCCAATCCCATTTCGACTATTTTATCTGTGGCGATGCTGTGTCGGCACACTTTTGGTCATGAAATGGCTGCGCAAGCCATTGAAAATGCAGTTAATATTGCATTAAGTCAATGTCGTACTGCCGATTTAGCCGCAGAGGGCTATGAGACGGTTTCAACGGCGGGCATGGGAGATCGGGTGTTGTCGGCCTTGCATTAAAATAAACGAGGTAGGAGGGCGCGTTTTAAGTGAAATGGTTTTTTTTACGTGTCTGATGTAAAGCTGCCTTATTGTCTATTTTCTGTTTTCTTTACACCATTGGGACGGTAAAAACCATGCAGGAATATCATGTTTATTCTTCTTTGGCAATGGATGAAGTATTAGAGGTTTTTTTAAAGAATCTCCTGCGTATTTAAAGCCATTAGATTTGGGTAAAGGCGTATCTGCATTTAATGTTTTTGATCATGTTGATATTCAATTAACACCTAAAGAATTAAGTGCGCATACTTCGTATGGGGATGTGAATGGTTTGCAGCGTTTGCGTCAAGCGATAGCGCGTTATTATGGGGAAAAATTTAATTACGATTTAAATCCGAATCGTATCTGCATTACTGATGGGGCATCGGGTGCATTAACAATTGCATTTGCCTTATTAACCAGTAATGGCGGCGAAATTATTTTACCTGATTCTTGTTATCCTGTTTATCGCATTTACGCGAATTTATTTGCGGCGCGTTATCAATTGGCGCATTTACATCCTGAGAGTTTTCATATTGATATTCCTGCCTTAAAACGGCAAATTTCTAAAAATACCCATGCGTTATTAATTAATTCGCCGAGTAATCCTCATGGCGCGGTGTTATCGGAGCAGGAATTGGCAGAAATTTGTGAATTAGGCGTGCCAATTATTTTTGATGAGGTTTATCAAGCCTTGTCATTAAGTGATAAAAAAATTCCCAGTGCCATTCATTATTCGGATCAGCATTTCATTGTCAATAGTTTTTCTAAATCGCTGTCAATTGCAGGGTTTCGTTTAGGTTATTTAATTGTGCCTGAGCGTTATATTGAGAAAATGACCAATGCCAAAGCCACCATGAATATTTGCACCAGTTTACCCAGTCAATTAGTCGGGGAGATGTTGTTAAAAAACTGGGATTTTTTAATTCAAAAACACTGCGAAATGCTGAGAAAAAATTGGCAAGAATTAAATCGTTTATTACCCGAATATCATTTGTCTTTATATTCGATTCCAGAGGCAGGTTTTTTTGCGGTTTTTGATGTGTCGGCTTTAGATAAAAGTTCTTTAACTATTTCTTTAGAACTCATTAGACAATTTGCTTTAAATAGCGCACCGGGGATAGATTTTCAAACCCCTGATCCGCGTTTTATTCGTCTTAATTTTGCGTGTCCGATAGAAGACATTGCGCCGGCATTAAATCGTTTTTCTACTTATTTACAACAAAACTCTTGATCTTGTCATGAATAAAAGACCCAATTTACAAGCCGTTCATCTTGAATTAGATCAACTTTATGCGCGCAGTTGTCGTTGTCACGATTCGTTGGGTTATCCGATTAATTTAGATTTGGCATTTCTTGAGCCATTAAGCCGATTTTTATTATTTGGTTTTAATAATTTAGGCAATCCATTTGAAGACAATACTTTTCCTTTATGCAGTTGGGCTTATGAGCGGGAAGTATTGGATTTTGTGGCGAAATTATATCATTTTCCTGTGGATCAAGATTATCACGGCTACATTACGGGCGGGGGTTCAGAGGCGAATTTACAAGGATTATTGGTGGCGCGGGAATATTATCCGAATGGGATATTATATTTTTCTCAAGACAGTCATTATTCCGTTCCTAAAGCCGCGCATTTATTGCGAATGTCGCATCATATTGTGCCGAGTTTAAACAACGGTGAAATTGATTATAACGCATTAGCCGAAGCCATTTTACAATATTCCAATCAGCCTGTTATTTTATCATTAAATATTGGCACAACCATGAAAGGCGCGATTGATTCTATTGATCGCATTATGGAAATTTTAGCGCAAACGAAAACCGAACATTATTATATTCATTGTGATGCGGCATTATTTGGGATGATGTTACCTTTTTTAGAATTGGATCAAGTAAAATATCCTGATTTTCGTTATCCCATTCAAAGTTTAGCCATTTCAGGACATAAATTTATGGGTTGTCCTTTTCCCAGTGGGATTATTTTAACGCGCTCTATTCCCGAAGCAAAACATATTGCTTATGTCGATACTTTAGACACCACAATTAGCGGATCGCGTAATGGTCATTCGCCATTAATTTTATGGTATATTTTGCAGGTGAAAGGCGAGGCAGGATTAAAACAAGAAGTGCAAACTTGTTTAAGCAATGCGCACTATTTATATCAACAATTAAAGCAACACAATTACCCTTGTCAATTAAATCCACATTCTAATATTGTGTTATTAAAACCGCCCCCGCGGGCATTAAGTAAAAAATGGGATTTGGCGATTGAAGGCGATTGGGCGCATATTGTCGTGATGCAGCATGTGACGCGGGCGCAATTAGATTTGTTTTTAGCGGATTTATTGGCACTGTAAAAGGAAAAAAAGCCAGCATTTGGTAAAAGTAGAGACGCAATTTATTACGTCTCTACAATAACTTCGTTTTAATGGTTATTTAATCGCTAGTATTTTGATAATAAGCCATTAAAATTTTCGCCACTTCGGGACGGGTGAATTCAGGCGGCGGTAATTCTCCCGCGGATAAAATTTCCCGCACTTTGGTCCCGGACAGCATAATAAAATCTTCAGGTTGATGATCAGGCACATCGCACATCATCACTACCCGACCTAATTTTTTAGAATAAGCGGTGTGATCGGCTTTGAAAATCTCAATGTCTAACGTCCCCGCCGGAACAGAGTCATCAAAAATCGTTTGCGCATCAAAAGGCCCATAATAACTGCCCACGCCCGCATGATCGCGCCCCACAATAAAATGAGTACAACCCGCGTTTTGACGGAAAATCGCATGTAAAACCGCTTCCCGTGGCCCCGCATACAACATATCAAAACCGTAACCCGTCACCATCACGCTATTTTCTGGAAAATACAATTCTACCATTTTCCGAATTGACGCATCGCGCACATCAGCCGGAATATCACCGGGCTTTAATTTACCCAGCAACATGTGAATCAACACGCCATCCGCATTCACGGCCGCTTGTGCCATTTTGCACAATTCCTCATGGGCGCGGTGCATAGGATTGCGGGTTTGAAACGCCACCACGGTCTGCCAACCGCGTTGTTGGATTTCTTCCCGAATGGCCACCGCAGTGCGAAATGTATCAGGGAATTCCGTTTGAAAATAGCTAAAATTCAACACCTCAATCGCGCCTGAGACCACATAACGCCCTTGTTCCATAAACGTGGCATAACCGGGATGTTTGACATCATCGGTGGCAAAAATACGTTGTGCGACGTGTTGCATTTGGGCATCGCTGAGGGTTTCAATCGCGGCCACGGTTTGAACGGCGATCACGGGCTGACCGTCTTGATTGGGATCGCATAAAGCAATACGTGTCGCGCCGGTAATCCCGCTCACCTCCGGCACAATATTCACAATGGGAATCGGCCAAAATAAGCCCGCTTGGGTTTTCAACTGATCGGCCACGCTGAGGGTATCAGCCACGTTCATATAGCCCGTCAACGGCGTAAAATATCCCCCACCCAACATCACCGCATTAGCCGCCGCGGCCGAAGAAATCAGCAATTTAGGCAACGTTTGCGCTTCTTGTTCTAATTGAGCGCGGCGCGCCGGATCGGCAACCCATAAGGGCATCAGAAAATCAGTAGCATAAGGACGAATCATAAAGGTACTCTTTTCGGTCTGTGGAAAATTAAACGAATAACAAAATTCTATGGCATTCTAAAGTTTTTTAATCATAAAGTTAAGCCTCTGCTGCCTTCTGCTTGTACTCGCCAGTTTACTCCCCAGATCGTGGTAGAATGGAAATGTGGGATTGAAGTCCCCATTTTTACTGAGTCCACACCCTAAATCAACAACAAGGAGTCGAAGGTTATGGAGGCAATCACCCTAAAAATGGTGTTAGATAGCAAAGCAAATAAAGGCGACACCATCATGGTCAATGAAGATGCCAGTCTATTATCCGCCACACGAACCATGTGCGATGCCAAAGTCGGAGCGGTATTGGTACAGAATGCCAAGCAAGAGCCAGTGGGTATTTTAAGCGAACGGGATATTTTACGCTTTTGTGCGAAGAATCATCTTGATTTTGATCGTGTTAAAGTGGGCGAAGTGATGACACGAGACTTGATCGTCGGCACTTTAGATTCTCTGGTGAAAGATGTACAAGCCATTATGACCGAGAAAAAATTCCGACATTTGCCCGTCGTCGATGGGGGAAAAGTGGTGGGTTTGGTGTCAATTGGCGATTTGGTACGGATACAATTAGAAGAGACGGACGTAGAAGTGCAGTATTTGCGTAATTTTATCAACTTATAACCTCTCCCCCATCGGCGTACACGATAGGCTCACCCCTGCGTGTACGCCAAAAAAAGCACTCAGCGAACGCTAGGATTACTCAGAAAAATAACGGTAAGTGCCATTTTCCCACACGTAAAACACATAGCCCGGTGCTTCCACATCCCCTTTATCATCGAAGCTGATTTGACCTAACACCGTATCAAATGTCCCTTCATTTAGGGCTTTAATCACTGCCTCTGTATCTGTCGTCCCCACTCGCTCTACTGCTTGTTGCCACGCTTGCACTGCGCCATAGGTATACAATACATAACCTTCTGGCTCAATGCCTTTGGCACGGAACGCAGCAACCACTGGTTCTGCAACGGGATTTTTACGCGGGTCTGGACTGAAAGTCATCAGTGTACCGGCACCCGCATCGCCTGTAATCGACCAAAATTCATCCGTCATTAAGGCATCGCCCGCAGCTAAAATAGTACTCATGCCTTGTTCCCGCATTTGGCGAATAATTAAACCCGCCTCGGTGTGATAACCGCCTAAATAGACCACGCCCACATTTTCCTTTTTCAACTTAGACACCACCGCAGAGTAATCTTTTTCGCCCGCAGTAATGGCTTCATACAAAACTTCTTGTTTACCTGCCGCATTTAAAGCCGCTTTAGTTTCGTCGGCTAAACCTTTGCCGTAAGCGGTTTTGTCGTGCAAAATGGCCACATTGGCATCGGGAAATTGTTGCGCTAAGAAAGTACCGGCCACTGCGCCTTGCTGATCATCTCGACCACAGACGCGAAACACATTGGGGCCGCCTTCATCGGTCAATTTAGGATTGGTTGAGGCGGGGGAAATCTGCACAATGCCTTCTTCTTCATACACTTTTGAAGCCGGGATAGAAGAACCAGAACAGAAATGTCCCGCAATCAACACCGCACCACGACTGGCCATTTGATTGGCAATGGCCACCGCTTGCTTGGGATCACAGGCATCGTCGCCGATTTCTAATGTGATTTGTTTACCGAGAACGCCACCGGCGGCGTTGATGTCCTCAACGGCTTTTTCCGCGCCGAGTTTCATTTGGTGGCCAAAGGTGGCATACGATCCTGTCATGGGGCCATTGACCGCAATCACAATGTTGTCTGACGCAGACACCATGCCGCCCCACGCAAAAGGCGTGGCTAATAAAGCGGTTTTAATCCATTGGGGTAATAATTTCATGCAATAACTGCCTCCGTTTGTGGTGTTAAAATACGTATAACTGATAAAATCAGCCATCACCAATATGGGGATGCTGTTGAGAAACGGCAACATCTATGCGGTCAATTGGCGTGAGAAGCCAATAACATCATAATAATAGGCATGGTCAACATCGCCAACAACGTTTGTGCCGTAATAATGTTCGCCATTAACACATAATCTCCTCTCATTTGGCGCGCCAAAATATAAGCTGATGTTGCCGTTGGCAGTGCAGCAAACATCACTGCAATATCTTGCATCACTTCTATGATATTCAACCATTTACAAAGTAACCATACCAGCACGGGAAATAACAATAATTTTAAAATAAGACTCAGCAATAATACCCAAGAATTATTCTGAATCGCCGTTAATTGCAAAGCCGCACCCACTGCTAATAATCCTAAAGGTAAAGTGGCTTGTCCTAAAATATGAAATAAGGGTTTAATAAATAACGGTAATTCCCACGATAAAAAATTTAGAGAAATACCAATAAAACACCCAATAATCAATGGATTTTTCAACAACACCACACCAAAAGCCGTCGCCGTCATTTTCTGCTTCCCATTTCCCCGCGCCAGCACAAACACACACCACACATTAATCAAGGGAATCATGGCGATTAAAGCCACCGCAGAGACCAACAATCCCAACGTAGAATGCAGCGATAAAGCCACCGCTACGCCTAAATAACTATTAAAACGAATGCTACCCTGAAATAAAGAGCCAAAAACCACTTCAGAAATCGGTAAAAAACGCCGCAATAATAACAATAACACCGCAGATAAACACACAGCCAATGCAAACACAATTGCCAAAGGCAATGCGTTTAAATCATGCAGGGGGGGTTGCGATAATTGATGAATTAATAAGGCGGGGAAAAAAACAAAATAAGTGATTTTTTCTAAGGCAGGCCAAAATTCGACATGAACAATATTGAAATACTTTAAAATATATCCCAACAAAATCATTAAAAAAAGCGGAATCAATAAGGTAATAACAGCAGGCATAATAAGCAATTCAGCAATGTGCCAAACCGAAGTTTGGCACAGGTATTTTTATGAGCCGTTTAAGGTGGCACAATCAACAAGCGTTGACCGGGATAAACCGTATAAGGCATCCCAATACCATTCCAAATCGACAGATCATGTGTGGTAAGACGATAATCACGGGCAATACTCGCTAAAGTTTCACCGGGTTGCACCGTGTGAAAACCAATTGAGCCTCTCGTTGTAGAACTACTGCTTTGACTTAAACGAGGTGAACTGCTTGCCGCAGAAAGACCTGTTTGTGTTGTTCCCGCTTGTCCTACCGTCAAACGTTGTCCCACAGAAAGCGAATAAGGCGGCGTTAAACGATTCCACGCAGCCACTTGTTCTACCGTATTGCCGTAGCGGCGAGAAATACTAAATAAGGTTTCTCCCGCGGCGACTGTATGATAAGACACATTGGCCGAAACGCTAGGTGTCGTCGCTACAGGGACACTGCCGCTCGGACTGACCAAGAGACGCTGTCCAACTGATAAAGTATAAGGGGGCGTTAAACCATTCCAACTGGCCACCTGCTCTACCGTATGACCATAACGCCGCGCAATACTAAATAACGTTTCTCCAGTCTGCACAACATGTTGCCCGCTATTGGGCGCACTGAGATTGGGAGCAGTCACTGGCGCAGTAGGAGAAGTGACAATACCAGAAACGCCGTCCGGTGGAGACACCAACAACATTTGTCCTATCGACAAGGTGTAAGGCGGCGGTAAACCGTTCCACTCCGCAACCTGTGTTGGTGTATAACCATAGCGTCGTGAAATACTAAAAAGCGTTTCGCCCGCTTGTACCGTATGATAACCCAACTGGCGATCTACGACGGCTGGTGTACTGGGTTGCGACGGGAAAGACGGTTGCGTGTCAATAATCACCGGCGCAGGCGGCTGTGCCGTTTCAATGGGATAAATCACGGGGCCAGAAGGAGTCCCGGTCATGCCTCCAGAAGCAGAAACCAGTAAACGTTGTCCAACGGAGAGATTATAAGGTGGTTGGATATTATTCCACTGGGCAATTTGCTGCCACTGTTGGTTGTAACGTTGCGAAATACCATACAAGGTTTCTCCGGGTTGTACGGTATGATACAACGGCATTTGCCCACCGGTGGAGGGGGGTTGTGTGGTGTCGATAATGCCCGGACTGCCGGGCGGAATCGGGGTAGTATCCACAGGTTCAGTAGGGCCTGGCGTGAGCATAGTACACCCGCTCAACAGCCCAACCGCCACTATTCCCAAAAATTGGCGAAAATGAAGGCGACACATCATGCAGTTAAACTCCGAAAGCTGGCTAAAATACAATAGGTTGAGAATTAAAAGCATACTTAAAACGCAATGATACGGTTCTATTGTATTCACTTTGCATAACAAACTGATCTCGTTATAAAAATAATCTCAACAGCATTGTGGCATAAAGCAATCCTACAAATCAACGTAAACACTAGCTTATCCGCGCCACATACAGCGTCCAATCCAAACACGAATAGCATTGGCCATTTGTTTCACGTGTTGTTCGTCTAAATGCACGTCAGGCGGCATGTAGGCTGAACGGACGAGCAGATCGCCCACCCGTGATTCTGCCCAATTGAATTGAGCGGGATCGTGCTGTGTGAGCCATAAGAGCCACGCAGTGCCACTTAACCCCGCACACGCCTCTCGTCCGTAACGTTGAATGGCCACCCGTCGCAACAGTACGGCCAGACCTTTTAACCGAACAGAAACAGGGAGTTGTGGATTTTGCAAGCTGTGCCATTCTTTACAAGCGGTATCCAACCAAACAGGGCGTGCTTGTTGTCGCCGACGGTGTCCTAAAAACAGCAGAAGTAACAGTAAACCCATCGCCAGCAATAACCACCACCCCGCCGCCAATGGCCACATCGGCACACTGGCGTATTCAATAATATCGTGTAATTGTTCCGCATCCATCTAACAGTTATCTCAACTTCTTAAAAAATCAAAGCAAAGCAGTAAATATATCGCAAAATAAGGTTAAGCATAAAATAAAATACGAGTGAATTAAATTTTTATCTATTTCCCCATCTGTTTTATGAATTACCATGCGGCGGGTTTAAATTTATCATCGTTCAAAATAGTGGTAATTTTATCTTTTTGAGCAATGACAAAAAAACTTTCTAATATCTCCCTATACCCCCATTTCAGCGGACGGGTTTGTCTTTATCTTTGGGAGATGCTCTAGTCATATAGGCTCTCATCATCCATTCTTTTTCATTTAAATTGCTTGAGTATGATATGTCTTTCTCCATTTTATTCTTCTTAAATCGGTAAGTTTAACATCTTTTTTAGATTTCAAATGGGTTCTATACCAGAAGCCTTTGGTAAGCAGTTATTAGCCCGTTTGCACAAGAGAAATAAACATGGACAAAAAGTTATTTGATATTTTGGTTTGCCCTGTGACTAAAGGCGCGTTAATTTACGATAAAACAAAACAGGAATTACTTAGCAAAGGCGCACGCCTTGCTTATCCGATTCGGGACGGCATTCCGGTAATGTTACCCGAAGAAGCGCGTCGTTTGTCGTTGGAGGAAATGGATAAGTTGGCGTAAGCGTTAAGCCATTCATAAAATTTTCTGTCAGAATCAGAAGTTACAGAATTTCAGAATTAAAAATCTAATAAAAATAAACGAGTTGCAAGAATTAATTTTGAAAATTCAGAAATTCTGATTCTGAAATAAATTTTTATAAATGATTTAATTTTGGTATATATAGAAAAAGAGTTGATTGATGTGGCGTGAATGGCAATTTTATATTACTGACATGGTGACTTTATCTTGTTCCCAAGTGCCACTTGGGAATACAGTCTTGACCGCGTCGCGGTCAGTACAAAAAAAAGAGGAAAATTAGAAGGCATCCATTAAAATCCAGTGAAACACGGTTATGTCGATTTGGCTGAACATTGGTGTTATTCTAGTGTGCGTAATTATTTGGGACAAGTCGGTTTGACTCCTGTTTATACGGGATGGCAGACTGATGAATGACTGACCGCAACGCGGTCAAGACTGCATTCCCAAGTGGCACTTGGGAACGAGGGAAAATCAGATTTTGCGCTCGTTTGCACAAAATATAAAAGTAAGCACTTAAACAAATCCACCCCCCAAAAAAAAAGGACACCCCATCTTGATTATCTCCGTTCATTTACCCAAAACCGCAGGGACGAGTTTTGCCGCAGCATTACAGCAGCATTTTGGGGAGAAACTTTTACACGATTATGCCGATTCGCCGCTTAATACGCCTGTGACGGAGCGGCATAGAAGGGCTTTTCAGCAGGCTTTAGTTCATGCGGATTCGGAGGAGAAAAAAATAGAATGTATTCATGGGCATTTTTTGCCCGTGAAATATTTACTTCTCGCCGATACGCAACACATTAATTTCGTCACGTGGATGAGAAACCCCGTAGATCGGGTGCTATCCCATTATTATTTTTGGAAAAATAATCCGCATTCGGGAGTCGGGAAGCCGTTGCGTCATAAAATGATGACGGAAAATTGGTCGTTAGAACGGTTTTGTCTGGGACCTGAGTTGAGAAATGTGTATGGGCAGTTTTTGTTTGGTTTTCCATTGGCGTATTTTTCATTTATCGGAATTACTGAACATTATCAACGGGATTTTGCTTTTTTCACTAAGCATTATCTACACGCCCATATCGAAGCACAAAAAATTAATGTCGGCCAGTCCGCAGGACATTATCCTATCGCGGACTCGTTGCGAGAGGAAATTGCACACCATCACGCTGAAGATGTCGCGCTGTATCAGCAGGCTTTGCTGCAACGACAGGCATAAAAAAAACAGGCAATCCCGAAAGATTACCTGTCTTTATTGACAGTCTCTAGCCTTTAAAATGAAAGACTATTTGCCTGTACCACCACCTGGACGAGCCATCACAAGATTGCTTAACTCACCTGTATTGGTATTAACCGCTTGGTAGATACCTTGAATGTCGTTGTTGGAAGCAACAAAGGTGAATACCGCTGAACCACGGTTTTTACCCGTAAAGCTCGACACTAAGTCTGCTGCATTGACTTGCAGCAATGTTCCCGCAGGTAAAACACCTGAGAAGGTCTTAGTATCGGCATCATAAGGGTAAGGACCATCTGTCTTGGGAACAATCGTGTTGCCTGCATCAGTACGCAGTTCAATGGTGAAGGCTGCATCAGTTCCACTAGGTGTCAAATGATTTAACATGAAACGGCTGATGTAACCCGTAGCCATAGTGAAGTAAGGGGCTTCCAATACCACACCA
Organism: Thioflexithrix psekupsensis; assembly: GCF_002149925.1. Lineage (NCBI taxonomy): Bacteria > Pseudomonadati > Pseudomonadota > Gammaproteobacteria > Thiotrichales > Thioflexithrix > Thioflexithrix psekupsensis. The sequence goes on from NZ_MSLT01000012.1 coordinate 107,395, forward strand.
TCTCTTAAAATATCACCTGTTGGAGCGGAAACCGCCGACGCAGCATAACCTGACTGAGAAACAGGAAGCAAATTCAACACATAACTATCGTCCGGCGTGATCTTGACCTTGGAGTCTTCTGGGCGGATGACACAGAGGAAACTAGCATCAAGACCCAACACATCAGTTCCTGAAAAAGTGACCTTGTCTCCATCCGAAGACACCGCAGCAGTCGGAGGGAGAGCAACCTCTGTTGTACATGCTGCTGTCGTATAAAAACCAACCTTACCATTACTTACGCCAGTCGCAGTAGAACCAAACGTTCCCAACCCATTGCCATCACTATCAACATCTTGAATCAGCGATAAATCACCTTGGAACTCAAGAGTAGTGGTTGTCTGCAAAATATCAGCTAGTGAAATGTAATTTCCCGCACCATTACACACATTGAGAGCTGGAGCAAAGCTTAACTTCCCTAAGCTACCCGCAGAGCCGCTAGGATTAGTGTTGGTTGAAGTGTTAAACACCTCAAACCCCTTCTCTACGCTGCCTACCAAATTAGACGGAGTAACCCCATAAGAGAAGCCAGGGGCGTAACCAATATAATTGATATTTGGTAAGCTCTTTTCTATCGCCGTTCCATCCAATCCCTGCGACGCGCTTACGTCATTCGTATGAACACTATAGTTCAACTGAACTGGCGTTTTGTCTGCCCCAATCTTTATTGAGGTGACATCAAGAGCGAAGGTGTCTGTTGCGACAGCGGCAGTAGCATCCGTTTTAACTGAAAAAATTACGAAATTCGAACCAATAGCACCGCCAGACACAAGCGTCGACACAGCACCGGCGGTGTGGATAACCAAATCAGCAGCAACCAACGCTGCACCGAATCCTGCTCCCCCTGTTAGACCAAATCGTACATACCGAGTAGAGTTCGCCGGAATTGCAGTGCCTAGCTTACCTATTACATCAACATCACAACCCGTACCACTAGACAATGTCACACCTGATCCCAACTGACTGGCGTAGTTAACCGCGACTGGAGCATCAATATCAACTTGTGCTACCGCACCAACACTGCCCAGAGCCAAAGAAACCGCCACCGCTAGCGGAGATAAACGTTTAATACCCATAATTACTTGCTCCTTATTCAAACGTAAGTTAAGACCAACTTCACCACTATGCACATTACTTACCATCACCGCCTCCACGACGATTCAACAATACAGACTGAACATCCCCGGAAGCAAGATTGACAGTTTGATAAACTGCTTGAATGGATGGATTGGGAGCAGTAATAACGAAGCGAACCGCACCGCGTGGCTTACCACTAAATGCAACCAAATCACCAGCATTAACTTGCAAATTGGCCCCTGCAGGAATTTCCCCTATTGCGCCCACGCCTGGCGTAGCCGTTGCGCCCGAGTCAGTGACTATGGTAGACGTATAAGGTGCAGCTTTAGCTCCCGTATTTGTAAATATTATGCGACTGATATAGCCCGCATTGGTGGTAATGTAAGGTGTGTCTAGCACCGTACCATTCTGGCGTATTTCCCCAACCTTATCGAAAGAATAATTCTCAACAACGTAACCCGTATTTGCTGTGAAGCTAACAGCCATGCTGTACACAGATGGATTCATGGGAGTTATCCCGTTCGGCTTAATACAGATGTAGGCATTTCCAGTATACGCTGTCCCCAGATCAAAAGTTGCCGTTCCTTCCGTCACCGCACTCGCTGGAGTACTAACCGCATCACAAGGTTTAGCAGGGGCAACGACAGGATCAGTCGTATCCAAGTAAACACGGTTCGTAGCAGTGGAATAAGTCCCTAGACCAGAAGTACCTGTAAAATCCTGAACAGAGGTAAAATCACCAGTAACAGTCAGTGTCGCAGCACTAATAACACTAGCCACGGTAGCAGGAGCTGAATCGGCAGGAGTTGCGATATTGTCAAGAGTCAAAATACTTGAGGCAACGGGATCAGGATAGCTGAAAAAACCAATTGGTCCACTACCTGCGCTACTAAACGTATCGGGAACAAATTGCAGAAAGCCCTGACTAACATCCGCTGTTAACGGCAACTGAGGAGTAGCCTCAATCGAAATGACAGGCTTAAACTCAACATAAGTTCCCGTCTTTTTGTTCAAAATACCAGTAGCGAGAGACTGATTTAAATTATCGGCACTCACATCATTGTTGTGCAGACTATAAGTAATCTTAATTTCATTAACGTTAGAGGGAGTTAGCCCCTCAGTAGCTGTTAATGTAAACGATATCAACCCGTTAGACGGAACGGCAGTAGCTCCACTGGTTACTTTGAAATTGGCATAAGTCGCGCCATTTCCACCTGTTCTTGATATACAAACAGCACCACCAGTAATAGCTGATACATCGCATACAGGAGACCCTTTAAACTTCGCCCCTTGTAGATCAAGGCGCACGAACCGCTCCACCCCTCCGGAGGGGAAACCAAAGCCGACGGGAACACTAATCTCCAAATTATTGGCCGTAATACCATCAATTATAGCTACCGCTGTATCATCTCTCTTCGATTCCTTAGCCCACACGCTAACACCAGTTGTCGTACCATCATCGTTCAAGGTGACGGTCGAATTAGCGAGCATTGGACTACCCGCTAAAGCAGTGGCGATTGCAAAAACCAATCGTTTTTGTTTCATTGTGAAACTCCTTAAAAGTTAAGTTTTTCTTAGGTTATTCAGCATACCCCAAAGTGTAGGAGTATGCACAACACATGTCAATCAGGATAGCACTCTCTGTGGAGAAAAACAATTTTTTTTGCCTTACGCTTTCCACAACGAATCAACCCATTTTTAAAATAAAAACAAACAGATAGTGGTAAAAATATTTAACATAAGCTAAAGTAAGACAACGACAAAAGTGGTGAATCACAGGATAATTGGACAATCAAGGTAAACCCTCTAATTGTAAACGATGACGAAATAACTGGGTAATCTCTTCCAAAGCCTCATCCGTTCCTAGTACATAAGGTACAATCAACACCATCAATTCGGTGCGGGTGGTGAGGGCGCGTTGTGTTTTAAACAAATGCCCCAGCAATGGCACATCGGATAAGACAGGGACACCTGTCCAACCGCGATTGATAGTATGCGTCATCAATCCACCCAATAAAACCGAACCCCCATCGCTCAGGCTCAATTGCGTGCTGACAGAGCGATTCAAAATAACGGGCGAACTGATGGCACTTGTTGTGTTTTCTTCGGCTTGACTGACTTCTTGCGTCAACTCAATATCGACTCGATTCCCTGCATAAACAATGGGTTTAACTTGCAAATTAATCCCTGTGCGTCGATACTGAATTTGCTGCAACAAGGCACTGTTGCCGCCGACTTGCCCCGTGCTGGAATCCACACTTTGAGCAGTAATCACGGGAACTTCAGAACCGACATTGATTGTGGCTTCCTGTCCACTTTTTACCATCAAACGGGGCGAAGACAGAATATTGACTCGGCTGCCGCTGGCAAAGGCGTTTAGGATAGCACGAGTTTGCCCTAAACTGTTGACAAAACTGTAATTCAACCCACCACCACCGATACCTAAGCCGCCCAACGTGCGTAATGCGCCATCAAGAGAACCAATATTAAGCCCTGTTGTAATCCATTCAACGCCGCTGCGTTCTTCATCGTTTAACGTAATTTCTGCAATCACCACCTCGACCAAAACCTGTCGAGCGGGTTTATCAACTTGCCGTAAAATAGGCAAAAGATTCATCCAAATATCCACTTTCCCCTGATAAATTAACATATTGTTCAATTCATCAACAACCAAAACATCTTGAGTTTGTCCAATTCTTGCGGGCTTAACCTGTGGATTGGCTTGATTTTGAACGATGGGTGCTTGATTTTCTACTGCGGCGTGCTGAATGGTACTGAGCAAAGGAGAAAGCATTTTAGACAAATCAGCCGCGGGAACATGTTGTACAGGATAATAAAACAGCCCGACCGCATTAGAACTCGTTTCAAGAGAGACAGGAATATCTAATTGTTTAGCCCATTGTTCGATGGGTGGAAAAACACTGGCATCCGAAGCAAACACAAACAAAACATTATTACGTGTAAGCGGTAATAAAATCACACTGGCACTTTGTTCTAGTGCATTTAAGCCGACCCCTGCATAATAACCTTGTAATCGCAATATATCACTTAATTGTTTAGCCAATTCATCTATAGGAATAAAAGCAGGTGTAATTTTTAACACATGTTGACTGCGGATAGAGGGGCGATCAAAGAATTGAATAATATTCACAGCGAGTTTAATTTTATCCAATGGGCCTGACAAGAGCAAGGAGTTACTTTGTAAATCTAAACGGGTTGAAAAATCTCTGTCAGTGATGAGTCCGCGCAAAATGGATTCAATTTGATTAGCGCGAATAATTTTCAAATTCACATTATAAAAAACAGGCCGATGCGACACAGGCACTTCAGGCAAAGCGCGCCCGCTGATGAGCAGTGGGGGTTCAGAAGAGGCCGTGGTTTTATCTTGGATAGTAAATTTTAACAAATTATTAGGCAACAAGCTGACGGCAACGCCATAATCAGCTAAAACTTGTAAAGCCGTTTGATAAAGTTGTTTAGGTTCTTGTGGGGGGGTGATGCGTAATGTGACTAAATCTGATTTATTTTGTAACGTGCTATCGAGTTGAAAAGACAAACCCAATACATTGCCGAATAATTCATTAATAAATGCGGCTAAAGGCAGATTATCGACATTAATACTGACTGCGGATTGTGCTTTAAATTCGGGCAGTGGCGCGGAGCCTTGATCAGAAATAATGACGGAACTGGCTTGTGCGGGTGGAATGACCGTAATCAAGGTTTCTTTTTGTGGTTCAGGGACGTTTTGATTTTTTTCGTCGCCCGCCACCGTCGTAAACTCATCAGGCAGAGCTTGCAACGGAGGTCGTAACGGCGTAGGCAGCGTGACATTTTTAGGTATAGGTTTCGTAGCGCAGGCACTAAGCAAGCCAAGCAACAGGATAACAGAGAACGGTTTAAGCATATTTACAGGGAAGTAATGGGTTTAAATCGAAAAAATGAGAGAATTTAACCAGAGTTTAGTTAAAAGTGCAAAGGTTAAATTTTTTTGTGGTTCATGGTGAGAAGTGGGATTTTATGGGTTTTCGGTTTTTTTGGTCTGAATCGGGATTTACAGGATTTTTTGTCTGAATCAGAATTTACGGAATTTTAGGATTTTCAGAATTAAGAGAATAGAAAATTTGCTGAAAATAAACGACGTGCAAGAATTAATTTTGAAAATTCTTGTGTCTGTAAATTTTGATTCAGACAATTTAGTATTAATTTTATAAAGGATATTTTCAATCATGCAATTAAATATTGTTATAGACGATCAATTGTTACAACAAGCCCGTTCGATAAGCAATCTAACATCGGAACAGGAAATTATCGAAGAAGTGTTGCGTAATTGGGTGGCGACTCAGCTTAAATGCCAAGCTCCAAAAAATTCAGCCAAAACACTACTAGAATCAGATTTTATCGGCTGTGGTGAAGCAGAACCCACGCTGTCAGCGAACTATAAACAAGTATTTTCTTGTATTGTGGATGAGAAATATGATTATCGTTGACACTGGTTTTTGGGTGGCACTCGCTAACAAACGTGACCAGCACCATGAAATCGCCAAGCAATGCCTGCAAAAGATGGCGACTGATAATGTTTCTTTTATTACCACTTGTGCAGTAATGACAGAGGTATCTTATTTACTTTACCAGCGAATTGGGCGTGAAGCACAACGAAAGTTTCTAACCCACTACCAAAATGGGTTATTTACAATTTTTGAAATAGGTGCTGAACATGCCCCACAAATCAATTGGCTGATGGACAAATACGCTGATTTACCGATGGATTTTGCAGATGCTTCGCTGGTTATTTTAGCAGAGCATTTAGGGCATGGTCGTATATTATCCACAGACTTGCGTGATTTTCACACCTATCGCTGGAAAAATCATTATCCTTTTGAAAATTTATTATTACCATAAAATTTATTCATCTGAATCAGAATTTACGGAATTTTAGGATTTTCAGAATAAAGAGAATAGAAAATCTGCTGAAAACAAACGACGGGCAAGAATTAATTTTGAAAATTCTTTAATTCTGTAAATTCTGATTCAGACAGAAAATATCTTATAATTCACCTAATTCTTTTAAAAAATCATGATAAACAGTAGCACTATACCAACGTCCAGAACAAACCATTTCATCAAGCAAAGGTTTGACCGTTTCAATTAAATGTGCTTTTTTTGCCATTGACAATACAGTCAATGTACCAATAACAAAAATACCCTGTGATTTCGCAATGTTATAAGCGATGCGTTCATCAATAACCAGTGTATCTGCTACTAATTCTTTTGCTAAACAAAGTGCCTCTGCCTCACCATCATCTAATTCATTAGATAACAAACGCAAATAGGATTTGTCTTGAACAACTTTAACTTTTATCCAATCAGCATCTATTTCCTGATAAGCAAATGAATGCTTGGCTTTTATTTCATAGTAAACAGCTTGAGGTATATAAATTGAATTAAATAATTGCTGCAATAAATGTAACTTTTGAATTGCCGCCAAAGAAATCAAAGGGGTCGTATTAAATACAGCAATCACTTTAAGCGTTCCAACAGCGTATCGCCTGAATGAATCATTTCTTGAGTTAATTCAGTTTCATAGTCAAATATGGGTTGTTTTTCTAAACGTAATTTATCAATAAAATCTAAACGACTATAACCCGCCAAGTTTGCTGCTTTGCCCAAACTCAGTTTATTTTGCTTATACAAAGCCAATGCAGTATAAAAACATAACATTTCAGAAAACTCTTGTTTTTTAGCTTTCAAAGACAGCAAAATAGATTCATCAATAGTCACTTCAATAGAGGTTTGCATAGTATTTTTCTCGTTAATTAGGATTTCCAGAATTTAAAGAGTAAAAAATCTGCTGAAAATAAACGACGTGCAAGAATTAATTTTGAAAATTCTTGTGTCTGGAAATTCTGACTCAGACAGAAAACACCTGCTTTTATGTCTCAGGATAAAACTGCTTATCCAGCAACTGCTCAACCGAATAAGGGCAGGTTTTAGGAAAACAAGATTCGGGTAAACCCGTTTCATCGATTGCAATTTCTAAAGCATCGGGATAAGCATCCGTTATTGCATCATTTATCTGGCGTTTCAAACTAGGTATCTTTCTGAGTAAACGCAATACTTGTACTCGTTGTTCATTGATTGAACCCCGCCAACTCCCGCTTTGCTGATCAAATTGGAATTGCCATTTAAGCAAATGAGCAATTAAGATGACAAAACGACTCTCCAATTCCCTTAGACTACTTATGCCCATATCTTCTAATTCTTCAATAAGATGCTCAGTATCAATTTCATTGGTTTTCCCCGCTTTTAACAAACTAATTTGTTGAGCAATCCACGCATTAAAATCATTTTCATACAACTTAGTGTTATTCATTTTTAATTAACCTTTTAAAGCAATTTATGGAAGTTCCAGAATTAAAGAATAGAAAATCTGCTGAAAATAAACGACGTGCAAGAATCAATTTTGAACATTCTTTAATTCTGGAAATTCTGACTCAGACAATTTAGTATATATTTTATATTAGGATGTTTTCAATCATGCAACTGAATATTGTTTTTTCCTCGTTCCCACATGCCATGTAGAAATGCCGTCCAGACGCGCCGCGGCGAAAATCCACACCATTTTCTTGCTGAGACTCGACGTGGCATCATTGCCTTTTTCGCCTAAGATTCGGGGGATTAAACATAGAATATCCGTTGTCCCCTTGCGTCATGGGTTTAAACTGCGCAAAATAACGGGCGCGATTTTGGTAATCGATTGGTTAGACCCGTTTTCAAGGATAACACACCGTGGCTTACATCAAAGAAAAACAAGTGGCAATCGAAGCAGCGTTAAAAGCGGCTGCTTTTTGTATAGACGTGCAAAATGAATTAATAGCCACAGATACTTTAGAAAAAGGGGACAAAAGCCCCGTGACTATTGCTGATTTTGGCGCGCAAGCCCTAGTTTGTCAGCATTTACGTACTGTTTTCCCTAACGATATTATCGTGGGTGAAGAAAATGCCAGTTCGTTACAATTGCCTGAAAATTTACCGTTATTAGAAAAAATCACCGCATTTACTCAACGTTTCGTTCCCGAAGCCAATAATGAGCGGGTGTGTGAGTGGATTGATTTGGGCAATGGAGAGGTGAATAAAGAACGTTTTTGGACGTTAGACCCCATTGATGGCACGAAGGGATTTTTACGACGCGAGCAGTATGCCATTGCGATTGCCTTGATTGAGAATGGTGATCCGAAAGTGGGCGTATTGGCTTGTCCGATGTTGCCTGTTGATTACGACGATCCCAAGCGCGGCGTGGGGTGTCTATTCGTAGCTGTGCGCGGCGAAGGCGCATTAATGGCTTCGCTCAACAGTCACCGTTTACAATTAAAACCCATTCACTTGGTCGATGGCCGTGACCCTAAACGCTTGCGCTGTGCCGAGAGCATTGAGCATGGCGACCATGAATTGCAGAAAAAAGTCATCAAAGAAGCAGGATTACATGCCGATTCGCTGAAATTAGACAGCCAAGCGAAATATGGTGTGGTGGCGCGAGGCGATGCTGCGCTTTATTTGCGTTTGCCTTCCCCGACACAACCCGATTACCGCGAGAAAATTTGGGATCATGCGGCGGGCGTGTTGTTGGTAGAAGAGGCCGGCGGCAAAGCCAGTGATATGTTAGGGCAACGTTTACAATTCGCCAGCGATCAAACCATGAAACATAATCAAGGTGTCGTGGTCAGTACACCCGTTTATCATCGGGCGGTGATCGATGCTTTGCGTTATTTTTTAGCCTAATGGAAACAACCCGGAAATTATAATGCGCATTAAAACCGCTATTGGACAAGACAGTCATGGTTTTGAATATGCTGATGGGGATAAGCCGTTGGTTCTTGGCGGCGTGATTTTTGAGAGAGAGCGTGGTTTAGAAGGCAACAGTGATGCCGATGTCATGTTACACGCGCTCACCAATGCCATCTCCGGCATTACTGGCGTGAATATTCTGGGCAAGATCAGTGATGATTTGTGTCAACAAGGAATGACGGACAGCCGAGTATATTTAGCCGAAGCCTTAAAATATTTAAACGGTTGGCAAATTTGTCACGCTTCTTTTTCCATCGAATGCGCCCAGCCAAAAATTTCTCCTAAAATCCCCGAATTAAAAGCCAGTTTAAGTCAATTATTACAATTAACTGTGGATGACATTGGTATCACAGCTACATCAGGAGAGGATTTAACGGCATTTGGGCGGGGTGAAGGGATACAGGTATTTTGTATTGTGACAGCGGTTTTTCCAATGCAAAACTGATTTGAAATGTAACGCTTAATAATGAGGATTTCATGATGAAATTACAATTTTTGTTAATTGATCCGCAAAATGATTTTGCTCATCCCCAAGGTCAATTGTACGTACCGGGTGCTGATGAGGACAGTTTGCGTTTAGCCGCATTATTACAGCGTTATTCGGCGCATATTGAAGCCATTCATGTCACATTAGATACGCACCATTTGGTCGATATTGCGCACCCTATTTTTTGGATAGATAAAAATGGGGAACATCCCACCCCATTTACGCAAATTTCGGCCGAAGATGTGCAAGAAAAACGCTGGCAAACCACTAAACCAGAACATCAAAACCGTGCTTTAAATTATGTGGAAACTTTAGCGAAAAATGGCCGTTATCAACTGACTATTTGGCCGCCGCATTGTCTCATCGGTACGGCTGGACATAATGTGGTTGAACCCGTCGCACAAGCGATTAGAACATGGGAACAGCAATCATTTGCCATCGCTAATTATATTAATAAAGGGGATAATATTTGGACAGAACATTATAGTGCTGTTCGCGCCGATGTTCCCGATCCCAAAGACCCTTATACTCAATTAAATACGGCGTTAATTCAAACCTTAAAAGCGGCCGATAGAGTGGCTATTTCTGGACAAGCCTTATCGCATTGTGTGGCGAATACCGTGCGCGATATTGTGGCGAATTTTGGAGAGACTCAATTGGATAAATTGGTGTTAATTGAAGACACCTGTTCTTCCGTGCCGGGGTTTGAAGCGTGGGGGGCGCAATTTGTACAAGACATGAAAAATGTAGGCGTACAAGTGATACATTCTAGTGATGATTTGTTGTGAGGGGTTGAAAAAAACGGACTTTTCTTTTGTGACCCAATAATGACAAGTTTACTAATCTAGGTTAAATCGTTTTTAAAATCGCTGTGTTATACTGAGCTTTCCCATTAAACCCCCAAAACTCAGGATGAATGAATCATGCAGCGATTCTGGTCTATTCCATTTTCTATGGGGTTGTTTCTCGTGTTGTGCGTGCTGTCAGGTATGACATTGGCTGATGACGACAGCCACACCAACATGCACTTTCGAGACAATCCCCCTTCTCCCCCGACACCGGGTCATTCCAGTACTTCAACGGCTGATCACAGCAAGTTTGAAGTCTTACAGCAGCCGTTTACAGATGGCCCTTCCGTCACCAAAGCCTGTCTCTCGTGTCATACCGAAGCGGGCGAACACATGATGAAATCTATCCATTGGACGTGGGAATATACCCACCCCAAAACAGGACAAAAACTCGGTAAAAAACATCTGGTGAATACCTTCTGTACCAATGCCAGAGGCAATGAAGGCATGTGTGCGCAATGTCACGCAGGCTATGGTTGGAAAGATGAAACCTTTGATTTTAATAATCCGAATAATATTGATTGTTTAGTGTGTCATGATCGCACGGGGTCTTATTACAAAACGCCCAACAGCCCCGGTAACGAAGCCTGTTCTGTGATGTTTAAGGAAAAACCCCCCATTCAATGGAATACTGTCGCCCAAAATGTCGGCTTGCCCGGCCGCGATAATTGTGGTCGTTGCCACTTTTATGGGGGCGGTGGTGATGGCGTAAAACACGGTGATTTGGATTCATCGCTAGAGCGTCCAGATCGGTCGTTGGATGTTCACATGGATGTTGACGGTTTAAATTTTACCTGTACTCAATGCCATGTCAGCGATAAACACGTGTGGGCAGGCAGCCGTTATCAGGTCGTCGCCAAAGACACCGAAGGCACAGCAAAACCCGGTATGCGGCGAGATGTGGCCACGTGTGAGTCGTGTCATGGTACCAGCCCGCATCCTGTCGATGGCGTGGTGGCAATGAAATTAAACGATCACGTGAATAAAGTCGCTTGTCAAACCTGTCATATTCCAAAAATTGCACGCGGGGGAGTCGCCACCAATGTCAAATGGGATTGGCGCACTGCGGGTAAAACGAAAGACGGAGAAGGTTACAAAGAAGACAATTACGTTCAAGCCAACGGCAAAGCCCGCTCCACTTATAAGTCAATTAAGGGCAGTTTTGAATGGGCGGAGAATTTTGTGCCACATTATGCGTGGTTCGATGGACAAATGAATTATACAACCATTGACACCGTTTTCGATCCCAACAAGGGGCCGATTGACATTAACGGTTTCAACGGACGCGCCGATGATCCCCAATCAAGAATCTGGCCTTTTAAACCCATGCACACCATTCAACCTTATGACAAAGGCTTTAATACCTTAGTTTACATGCACTTATGGGGAAATGATAAGGACGCATTCTGGGGAAATTATGATTTTGCTCGCGCCATTAAAACGGGAATGGAAAAAAATAATCTTCCTTATAGCGGTGAATACGGCTTTGTCGATACCTATTCTTATTGGCCGATTACACACATGGTCGCGCCTAAAGAAGAGGCTTTAGATTGTGGAGAGTGTCACAGCAAAGCAGGGCGTTTACAAAACGTAGAAGGGTTTTATTTACCCGGACGCGATGCACCTTATGACATTGATCGTTATGGATTATGGTTGTTATTAGCGGCTTTACTGGGAATTGTAGGACATGCAACATTGCGCGGATTGACGGGGAGACATCGGTCATGAGTTTACATAGCGTTAAAGTTTACAGTCGTTTTGAGCGATTTTGGCATTGGACGCAGGCTTTTTTAATTTTTAGCTTATTTTTTACAGGCTTTGCGATTCATGGCTTGCATTCCCTTATCAGTTTTAAGACTGCGGTGGTGTGGCATACTTGGGGAGCGTTTACTTTGATTATCTTATGGATATTTGCGATTTTCTGGCATCTGACCACTGGCACGTGGCGGCATTATTTGCCGACGCATCAGGGATTGTGGCAAGTGTTTCGTTTTTACAGTTATGGTATTTTTCGCGCTGAACCGCATCCGTATCGCAAAGCCTTCTGGCGTAAACATAATCCACTACAAGCCTTAGCTTATTTGTCATTAAAGCTGGTGTTATTTCCTTTGATTTGGCTGACAGGCTTGGCTTATTTCACGTATCAATACTGGCGAGAATGGTTGCCTAATGCGTTGATGACTTTTGAATGGATTGCAGTGTTACATGTGGGTGCAGCGTTTTTAATTGTAGCGTTTGTTTTGCTGCATGTGTATCTGCTGTCTACAGGTCATTCTTTTGCCGCCCACGTAAAGCCTATGATTACGGGATTTGATGAAGTCGATTTAACCGCCGCTGAAGCCGCTTATTTACAAGAAAGCAAAGCCGTTTCAGTGAAACCGATTTCAGATTCTCATTCTCATTAAAGGCAATTTACCGCTGAATGAGGAGAAAATAATAGCGGTGGAATTTGATATGAATTTCACCGCTTACGATGGGTTATTTTTTAGTAGAGAAACAAACTCTTTTAAATATTCAATTTCTTGTTTTAAATAATTAATTTCTTTGTCGCGTTCTTGCAATAGTAATTTATATTTTTCCAATTCATGAGCGCATTGGCTTTCTGTAAGATAAACGTTACAACTTTGACTGCCTTGCGGCGGGGAATTATCAATAATATTAAAAATATTTTTTTCGTTTAAACCCAATAATTGTTGCAATTCAATTCCCAAAATATCAGAAATATGACTGAGTTTTTCCAGTTTCAGATCAGTTTCTCCGCGTTCAATTTTTGCGTATCCATTCACAGAATAACCTAATTTATCCGCCATTTCTTCTTGCGACCAATTTTTACATAAACGCATCACTTTTAATTTTTCGTGGAGTTGCATGGAAAACCTCCAAAAAGTAGTGCCAATAGAGCCATTTTGTTGGTGTTATTTAATCCCAATTTGCGCTTATCATAGTCTTACGTTGACAGCGTTGTCAAGATTTTTGTTAGACTTATTTGGAGCTTAGAACATGCGATTGATGAAAAATTTTGCTGTAGTGGGTTGTGTAGGGTTACTCGCCAGTGTGGCGATTCAAGCCTCAGCCAACACTTTGATAGACCCCGCCACGCTGGAAGTCGGCACAAGAGTAGGGGAAAATCTTGAAGTTAAAAGTTATTGTCCCGACAACAAGAGCAGTTGCTTACCCGAAGAGCGGATTAAGTACATTACGGCCGTAGCAGGTCGCGTCGGGCAAATCGAGTTTGATGTGAACCTCACAGATAACTTTGAGTTGGATGTGAATGCTTTTTGGTATAATCCCGGTAACCAGCAAACCATCACCCTGTATAAGGTGGAAAATGATAATACTGGCGCGTTATTTATTCGCGCATATAATTATTACGGTTCAGGTGGGATAGTATTCAACGATCCCTATCGAAACAACGCTGGCAATGTTATTGGTTGGAATTCTGATAGAATCAATAATGTTGAGTTACTTGCAAAAAATGGTGTGGCTTATCTCAACATCAACGGAGTTGCTTTTAAGGACAGTTCTGGTAACGAAGGCGATACTGTCAAGTTGGATACCAGCAGACCGTTTGTTAAACTGGCAATCACCAATATTCAACCGGGCGACCAGTTGTATGAAGTGACGCTCAAAGGCGGAAGTGCTGCAACGCCAACCCCGACACCAACCCCAACACCGACCCCAAGCACCCCAACAGCGATACCAAGTACCACAACTTCATCTGATACTAACCCCTGCATTTCGCAATACAATCCAGTTGATGGAAGTTTGCAAGTGCCTTGTGTGATGGTGCCGGTAATTTCTGGATTTGGCAATGTACAAGTTGCCTTTTTTAACGTCAAAATGCGGCAACGTGCGGGAACTTTGGGATTCGATTTAGACCTTAACGAATCAAAGCAAGTTTTTATGCTTACCCCTGGCCAATCATACAGTGCCAATGGAAAAACTTGTACAGATACAAAAGTAGAGACTTACAACGATGCGGGAACAGCCGTTATCGAAACTGAATACGCAACAAGCTGTAAATAACTTATTGTTATATTTAGTTTAATTTTTTCTCAGCCGCGTTGCATTCCAACCTTGCACGCGGCTGAAGCCCTCCAACACCCCACCTAACGACACAACCCCCGCGGATCACCATAATAAGCCAACGGCAACTGCACCATATCACAAAGATGCTGAGTCACTTGCTGTGGCGTGGTGTGCGTACTGAACATAGATTTTATTCTTAAAAGTTGTCCCAATAAACCCACTGGCTCTGTATGTGGAGTCACCACACGGTAATCGCTCTTTTCCAATCCCACTTGTTGCGCCAATTGGTCTAACGTATCGTGATAACTGAGCGTGCCGTCAATTAAATGATACTGTTCTGCTTGCGCATTTCCTAGGATTTGCGCACCTAACTCATTACGTAAAACATCAGGCAAAATATCCCGCGCCACCGCCACATGTTCCACAAAATAATTGTATTCTTCATCAATGCTGGCTTGTAAATGCGCGAGTTCTTCGGCTGTAATTCGACGGAAGGGATTGCCCAAATCTTTGTAACGCCCTGCGGAAACCAACGTTTGTTCAATTCCGCCCTCCGTCACAATCCCCCCCGCTAATAACCCGCCATCAAAGGCTGTGGGCTTATTAAAGTAAAATAAAGAAGGCCCCAACACCCCAATACTGCCCACCATACTGCCGTGATCAGCATAAATTTTGTCTGCGCCCACCATCGCCATCATACCACCCGAAGCCGATAAACCTTCTACATAAGCAAAAACAGGTTTATTCGTCTTCTCTTGATAATATTTAATCCCGTCAAAAATAGCGCGTGAACCGAAAATTGTTCCGCCGGGGGTTTGTAAGCGCAGCAATACGCCTTTAATCTCATCTTGTTCCGCGGCTTTCACCAACTGTTCTCGAACCGCATAACCATAAGTCACCGAAAATCCCATCAAACCCGGTGCCGTCGGCAAACCCTCCGGCACAATCCCCAAAATCACCCCATCAATATTAATCTGTAACAAATAATTTTTACTCTCTGCCGCGCCAGTCACATACTGATACTCCAATTCTAAGGGGTCAGTGCTGGTTTTAGCAAAGTGAGGGTTTCCCCCGGCCATCATCCCAATCAACGTAAAAATAATCAGCAAACTCACCATCACCAACAGCACCTTGATAAAAATACGCAAGGGCAGTAACCAAACACTGTTCAACCATGAATTCATTCTACTCTCCAAAGCAGTAAAAACCTGTCTAAAAGTTTGTGTGCGAAAAAATTGTGACTTGAGCCGTTATCTGTTAGCATAGCGGCCGCAATGATTCAATGATTTAGCGGTTTTCTAAGACACGCGATCAAGAATCGATTTTACTTTTTATCCTCAGTTGACCCGTGTGATAGACATTTAACGACATTTATGGCAAAAGAAGACAGTATTGAGATGGAAGGTACGGTGATTGAAACCCTACCGAATACAACTTTCCGCGTCCAACTCGACAATGGACACGTCGTGACCGCGCATATTTCTGGACGGATGCGCAAGCATTATATCCGTATCCTGACAGGAGACAAAGTCACCGTACAACTCACCCCTTACGACCTCTCTAAAGGACGTATCACTTATCGCGCCCGCTAACCGTTCACAAGGATTTATAGAAGTGCTGCTTATTCCAACCGTTGCTTAATATCCGTCAATAGACCCGCACAAGCTGCTTCTAACAAATCCAACACATAACTAAATTCTCCCGTCATGTAAGGATCAGGGACTTCTGCAACAGCGCGTTCAGGGGCAAACGTCATGAATAGGCGTATTTTATGCCGATGTTCGGGTGGGCAAATGGCATATAAATTGGCGTGATTGTGTTTGTCCATCGGTAGAATATAATCAAATTCGGCAAAATCGGTGCGCTCATCGATTTGGCGACCGCGGAGTGCGCTCAAATCGATACCGCGTTGTTTTGCGGCGCGTTGTGAGCGGGGATCGGGCGCGTCCCCCACGTGATAATCGTGCGTGCCAGCCGAGTCAACGTGTACCCGTGTCGTCAATCCCTGCTCTTGAAGCATTTTTAAAAACAGACCTTCAGCCGACGGTGAACGGCAATAGTTCCCCATACAGACAAATAATACTTTTAATGGTTCAGTGGGCATTTTTTAGAAAAACTCCTTATTTTTACAAAAACGCTTACAACACATGGACGCGTAGCCATGGGCTGGATTCGCCCGCATTCCATAGTGTTTCAAATTGTTCTGTTAATTGGCGCGCCCGCGCCCCGTCGCAAAAATTCACTTCTGATTTTAACGCATCGGCATGGGTTTGATACATGTATGCGGTTTCATCTGCAATTAAAAACGCATAAGGCAACTTGCGATGAATCTCGTCGGTTTGGCGAAATTGAAAATAACTGCTTAATCGTCGTCCAATTTCCAAAACGCGATGGCCGCGTGTGGCAGTGAGTTTAGGCTCTTGCAATAAAATACGAATGCGACAGCGATAATTATTCAGTGCCAATTGTTCAATGGCCTCGCCAAAATCTTCCGTTCCGAAAATACGCGGATCGAAATAGCGGGTAAAAATATCAATTTGCCATTCAGTTTGTTGCATCATGCGCAGGGCAATATCTCGATGTTCTTCCACGCCTTGACACACTAATAATTCCGTACTTTCTCCCAAACGATAGGGAATCATTTCCTCATGGGATTGGGGATCATTTTGCGGCGATTCTGGCATGGCTTAAACTCCTATAGTCATCACGTTTTAGATGAAAACATTAAGCGATTAATAACGCATTTCTTAAAAATCCCACTAACATTTGCTCGACAAAAGGAGCTAAAGTGGCTCTGGCTTGTTCTTCAGTGATTTTTTGGGGCGCATTGGGATCGCCGATATTTAATTCACCACGCTGCCATTGCTGGACTAAACCTTCGATTAAATCCGTCTTCGTTTTACTGCCGTCTAATTGCGCCAATAAAGAGAGAGCCAATGGGTCTAATTCGCCTGTTTTGCACAATAAATTAGCCACTGCTTTACCTTGGCGTGCCTGCCAACGCGCTAATGGCGAAGCCACAGGATATTCACTTAATACATCAGCAGGAGATTGCGCTTCGGTATAAAGTGAAATGGCATCAATTAAATATAATTGCCATAAATGCGGCAATAATTGCTGACTAAACGTAGCATAATCTAAAAACACATTTAATCGCTGACACGCCTGTTGTAACAATTCAGCAAAAGACAAACGACGCGGATAATGTTCTGCCAATAAAGACAATGCTGCATTGAGTAAAGAATCATTACTGTCAAACCGCTGACCTTTAGCGGTATTAAACGTTAAGGTATCGGCTTGATTAGGATTAACTTGATAGCCTAATTCAGCCGCATAATAAACATTTTCTAACACTGCTAATTGGGGTTCACGCGCCACGGTGATGCCTTGACGGCATAAAATGCTGCTTCTAAATTCCCGTTTAAACAAGAAATCTACATATTGTTCTTGTGCCAACGCATCGCGCACTTGCAATTGTTCTTCTAAAAACTGCTTTAATTGCAAATGCTGGTATTTTTTAAATTCTATATCAGTGACATAATTCAGTTGAAAAGAAGACACGGTACGCATGAAATCTTGAAAATAAACAGGATGATTTTCCTCTGCTAAATATTCATGCACAATATAACTGTCGGGTAAACCGCTTAAATGCGCGTTAATATCGGTTAAAAATTGGGCGTAATAATTTTTACCCTCCTGATGTAATTGTGCGGCGAATTGAATCAATTGCCGTGCGGATTGCGCCTGTTCGCTTAACGATTGGCTGGGTGAAACGTGGTGTTTCATCATATCGCGCACCATATTTTTTGCGTGCCAACCGGGTAAAGTGTTATAACTGAGATAAACTAAACCATTCTCGCTTAAATGCTGTTGACAAAAGCGCAATAAAGCCTGCTGCACTTCTTCTGACACCCAAGAGTAAAAACCATGTGCGGTAATGTAATCAAACTGCCCTAAATCCACTTGCAAATCACATAAATTAGCCGTATGCAGCGTGACATTTTTAAGTCCAATATCATCAATTGTTTTTTGCCCAATCGCAATGGCATTTGCCGCATAATCAATGCCCACACAATGGCTATTGGGTAAAGATTGCGCCACCCCAATAATATGCGTGCCATCCCCACAGCCAATATCCAAAATTCTCGCTGTTGCCACAGGCGGTGGATTAAGCCCAAATAAACGGGACATTATCGCCAATTCTGACGGTTGAAATTCATAACCTAATACGCAATCATAAAGCAGTTCATTATAAGTCTGTTCGCTCATACTATTATCCAACGTGTTGAATGAAGAAAAAGAAAATTTAAAACCTGTTTGGTATTATAATAGGTTTGGGGAATAAATGCAGTGAAATCAACATGAGAGGTCAAAATGAAAACATTAATATTGGGAATTGGTAATATATTACTTTCTGATGAAGGCGTAGGGATTCATTTGTTGCGTGATATGGAAAAAAATTACAATTTACCTCATGTAACATGGCTTGACGGGGGAACATTAAGTTTTACATTGGCACCGGAAATTGAAAACCATGAAGCCTTGTTGGTACTGGATGCCGCGCAGTTGAACGCGCCGCCGGGCAGTTTGCGGCGTTATGTGGGAGCGGAAATGGATAGATTTTTGAATACACATCAACGCGGGGTACATGAAGTGGGCTTGATGGATGTATTAACTATTGTCACACTGACCGAACGCTTGCCGCGTTATCGGGCTTTAATTGGGATTCAGGCGGAAAATTTGACCTGGGGCGAGGAGTTATCACCCGCCGTTGCCGCGGCTTTACCCGCGGCCAGCGCGCTGGTCATGCAAACCTTGACCGAATGGGAAACGCTTTGATCTTAAACCCGTTTTAAAATCAGCAAGGTAATATCATCTAATAAGGTATGATTGCCAATAAACGCCCAAACATCATTTAAAATCGCTTGTTTTAAAGACAAAGGCGAATAATGCCAATTTTCTTTGACCACGGTCATTAAACGTTCTAATCCATAATATTCTTGCTGTTCATTTTCGGCTTCGGTAATGCCATCGGTATATAACACAATCACATCATTGGGATTGAGTTGACATTGGTAAATATTCACAAAATCGCTAATGTCTTCTTCTAATCCCACAGGAAAACCTAAATCAATCGTATCTAAACAAATTAATTCGCCTTCTTTAATCCACAACACCGATTCATGTTGTCCCGTAAAAGTTAATTGGTGTTGTTTGGTATCATAAGCCATTAATAATAAAGTTAATGTGCGATCTGTCGATAAGCGTTGCACGTTACTAAAAATGGTTTTATTCACCGCAATTAAACATTCCATTAATGATAAATCATCACGGCTAAATAAGGCTTTTACTGCCGTTTGTGTCATCATGGCCAATACGCCACTTTCTAAACCATGTCCTGTGACATCGCCAATACCAAAAATTAAATGATCTTTGGTTTGAAAAACATCGTAATAATCGCCGCCCACTTCTTGTGAGGGAGTCATCATTCCTGTAATGGTTAAGGTATCAATGGTGGCTAATTCCTGATCCGTTGGCAATAACATGGATTGCAAACGGCGGCTGACCGCTAATTCAGAGCCTAAGCGACGATTTTCTAAATGTAACTGCTCGTTTAATAAGCGAATTTCATGATTGGCTTGGCCTAATTGTGCCGTGCGTTCTTCCACTTGGCGTTCAATTAAATGGCGCGTATGAATCACAGCAGCCATCATAATGTTAAAACTATCTGACATGTCTTTTAATTCAGAATTCGTTCTTAATTGCACCACTTCTACGGGCTGATTATTAGCCAATATTTGCATGGCTGAACGCAGTTGATTTAATGGAGCTAATACTAATTTATTTAAGGCTCTATTGATAAGTAGAGATAAGGTTAATGTGAGCGCAATAAATAAGCCGATTAAAAAAGTAATGCTGAGATTTTGTTGTTGTTGTGATAAAGTTAAATCATAAAAGATTTCTACATAACCCACCCGCTCCCCAATCACATCGAGCGGTTGTAAATAACGCAAGACGGTATAATTTTGCCACGTTTGAATATTAATTAATGGTAATTGATCCTGCCATTCTTTGGCATCATTGGCTTTAAATAAATCATTTTCTTGCTGATTCGTGCTGGCAAATAAACGACCATCAGGATAATAAGTACTTATTTTTAATAAATTATCGATATTTTTCATTTGCTGCAACGTTAATTGCATAGAATCTCGATAATTACCGAATAAATCATTCGCTAAATCTTCTATCCGTTGCTCTACTAATACGCGCAACAATAATTCTGTTTTACTGAGCATTTCAGCTTGACGCTGCTGTTCTAACGCATAAAAAATACTACTGTACAACGCAGCAAGTATCAGCAACACGAGACCAATTAGCCAATTAAGTTGTGTGCCTAAACTGTGGCGGTGGTTGAAGATCATGGGGAGGTGTCCTATTTGATGAATCAGTTCACTTTTGCTAAAAACTATAGCAGAATGATGGGGTTGATAGACCAAAATCAAGTCTGTCAGAATCAGAATTTACAGAATTTCAGAATTTTCAATTAAAGAATAAGAAATCTGCTGAAAATAAACGACGGGCAAGAATCCATTTTGAAAATTCTTTAATTCTGTAAATATCGATCCGTTTATTTGGGAGGATTTATGATGAGCATTCGCCAGCAACAGCAGTTTTTTAAACAAGTCCAACAACGTCAACGGCAGGCACAACAATGGTGGCAATTGCAACAAGTTTATTTAGAAAAAACAGCAACATTAGAGAAACCATTCGTATCCACTCCCCCCCTTATCAATACCGATAAAAAAAACACGCCTCATCACCATGATTAAAACTGATAATCCACTTTTAATCGTAATGTACGCCCCTCGCCAGCATAGCGATCAATAGGGAAATCACTGGACAGCGGATAAAAATATTTTTTATCAAACACATTGTAAAGACTAAGCCCTAATTGCCAGTGTTCATCCACATTTCCACTTAAAGTAATATCCGTCAACGTATAAGCCGGTAAACGCACATTGGAATCATGATGGCTATAACTGCTGGCCACATAACGCATTTCGCCCGCCAATCGCCAATTTTCACTCAACGGATAACTGCCCCGCCATTTCAACAAATGCGGCGGGGAACCCGATAAGCGAATATTATCATCCTGATCCCGCACATCCTGCCACGCATATCCTAAACGCATTTCCGTGCCATTTTCCCAGTGTTTTTGCACTTGAAATTCTACGCCGCGGGTTTTGGCATGTCCCAAATTGTCATAAAAGGGAATGTTGTCCACGGGATCGCTATTAAACTCGACTAAATCTTTAATCTCATAGTTATACAAAGACAATTCTCCGCGCATCCATGGATTCATACGGTATTCAAAAATCACTTCGTAAGCTTGAATGGTCTCTGCATCAAGTCCTGATGGATTGCGTTTTAACAAATAACCATCTTCGTAATATTTTTCAAACACAGAAGGCGCACGAAATGCCCGCGCCATCACTCCCTTAATCGATAAATCCTTATTCGGGCGATAAATCACGGCCAAACGAGGGTTCACTGTGCTGCCTAAACCGTCATAATCGTCATAACGCAAGCCCGCACTGAAACTGATCTTATCGTTTAAAGTGTATTCGTCTTGTAAATAAGCCGCACGATAATGATCCCGTGCTTCGTAGTGAAACGAAGGGTGATAAACGGGATAAATATCATCGTTGTGCATTTCTTGAGAGACGTTGGCTTGGTACTCTAGTCCCCCTGTTAAACGATGCTGCCCCAACGTCCAATCCCACTGCCACTCGCCTTTCCAAGCCCGTCCTGTGAATCGTGAGCGGTTTTCTATGCCAGTGAGTGCCTCATCATTATTTTCATCGCTTAGATAAGTATGTCATACATAACGGCTCTGATTATAAGAAAGGTGAAAGTGCATGTTTAAATCGGGCGTGACCAATTTTTCATAATGTAGTGCCGTATAAGCGCGCATGTCTTGCACGGTGTTGGGGGTGTCGAATATAGAATAATACAAAGGGATTTCGTAACCATTACGACGTTGAATATAAGACGTGGTGAGGGTTAAATTGTTATATTTTAGTTTACCCAATAAACGTTTTACGTCTTCAGTATCGCGTCGGTGCGCGATTCCATCACTGCCGTCTTCCTGATCAAATTCAGGAATATAAATATGTTGTCCAACATCATCGCTTTGACTGGCAGAAAGCAATATTTCTACGCCATTTTCCCATGCTTTACTGTAAGATGCTCGCACAGTATGCGCATTTTGCGAATCTACAGTGACTCCGAACTCACTGTTTTTAGGTTTTTTATCTTCGGGAGAAGCACGAAGATTTTTAGTAAAAACGTTAATAATCGCTAAAAACGCGCCCGCACCATATAATGAAGAACTCGGGCCATGCACAATCTCAATGCGATCAATCGTATCTAAATCGAGATTAGCGGGGAGATCCATTGACGTACCAAAAATATTATCATTCATCTTATGGCCGTCAACTAATAATAAAATTCGTGTCCCATAATCACCTGGCCGCGCAAACCCCCTCACTCCCAAGTAAGGATAAATGCCATCTTTTCCCGTATGAAATCCGCGCACACTCGACAGCCAATCTCCTAAGGTGCGATACCCATAGGTTTTAATTTCCTCGGCTTTCAAGACACTCACCGCTGCTGGGGCTGCACTGCTTTCTTGACCATATTTGGAAGCCGACTTGATGATTTCTACGCCCATTAAACCATCTAGGTCTAACGTGAGTAAATTTTTGACATCTAAAGTACCGTCTTCGTGTTGTGCAGAAAGGCTTGTTGCATTTAACAACAGTATAACACTCAACAAAGGCGAAGAATGAAATCTCATTTTTTATCCTCAAAACGTAGAAGTTATTGTACTCCTAAAACCAAACATTAAGTATCATCAGATAAAACACGCAAAATCCAACTCGCATTCTCTCATAGAATGTTAAACTTTATGGTATTATCTTCTAATATACAGATTGATTTTTAAGCAGCTATCATGCCGTTTTCAGAATAAAAATGTATCTCAAATAAAATAATTATAAACTATTGAAATAAAATTAAAATTAAAAAAAAAGCGTTTAAGTGGTGGGTTAAAGTAATAAAATACATGGAATTAAAAATGTTCGTTATCAAATCCATCAATGAGTATTATCTAAACCCAACTCCCCACACCAAAACGCAATAACGTACTTAATAACACCGACAAGGTAAATGCCAGCATAATGCCCATACCCATTGAGACGTTTAAAGCATGACGCAAAATATGCCCATACACCACCAATAACCATATTGTTAATCCCAAAATCACCAACAAAGGCAAACTGATGTCCGCTTCATCGCGTTGCGCCTGCACAAACCAATACACAAAAGGCAAATTCATCCCCTCAATGATCAACGCACAACCAAAAAATGCAGTAGCCGTTTGGACAAAACGCGCTGTCTTACCCAAAAACCACAATAAACCATACATCAACACCATCAACCCAACCGCTTCCAAACCGCTTAACCCCACCGCCCGTAAAGCAGGTGTTTGACTTAAAAACAAAAATGTGTTGACTATCCAATGCAGTATCGCCACCAATCCCAATAACACTCCAGCCGCCGGTAAATCCTGCGGCCCCCGTTGTAAACGACAAATTGCCCAAAAAGGACGCACCAATTCCATTAAATTCATCATGATAAAACACCCAAAAAACTAAAAAATAAACCACAAGAACTTGCGATCTATCTATAATTCAGCAATGATTCAAGCCATACAACCCTTAACCCATTGCGCCTGCGAAAAAATCGTTTACCCTATAGACTGAAATCCTTAAAATCAAAGCGCATAGACGTGACCCTACATTCTGTAGAACTTTGACTCAACGCCCAACGTCATCACGCATCACCCCAGTAGAAAACATCTCTCAAGATGCGCGGGACGATCAACGGCCGGTAAAATAACGATACACCTGATTAAGTTTAACCCCATGCAAAAAACCAGTCGCATCATGATTGTTGATCGTTCCGAAGTTGCTCGGTCAATCATCTCACACATCCTGCAAAAAGAAATGCACGATGCCTACATCGTCACTTGTGGCAGTGCAGAAGAGGCTTTGGAATATTTACACCGAGAAAAATTTGATCTCATCACCACTTCCTTGCTGTTACCCGGCTTGGATGGTTTAGACCTTTGCCATGAAATCCGCAAGAGTGAAAAACAACACCTCACCCCCGTGATTGTGGTGTCAAGTGACGCGGACACGCGGCTATTACGCGAAGGATTTTCCGCGGGAGTCACCGATTATTTCAACAAATCATTAGGCTACAAAAAACTGGTCGAATTCATCAAAGACGTTTCGCAACGCCATTCTGGCTTAGTGGGGCGGATACTGTACGTTGAAGACAGCCCCAGCACCGCACAAACCACCCAAACGCTGATGGAAAAACACGGCCTCTACATCACCCATACCACCAGTGCCGAAGAAGCCTTAGCCCTACTGAAAAAAGCCAAAGCCACCCCCGATAACGTCGGCGATAACACCAGTGGTTTTGATATTGTATTCACTGATTTTTTCTTAGAAGGACAAATGACAGGGGGCGACCTGCTCTATGCCATTCGTACCCAACTGCACTATTCACGGCAAGAAATGCCCGTGTTGGTGATCACCATCGAAGATAACAAAGAATGCCAAGCCGAAATTTTCCACGCGGGTGCAAACGATTTCATTACCAAGCCGGTGATCGAAGAAGTATTGATTGCGCGGGTCAAATCGCTGCTATTGGTCAAACACCAATATAACGTATTAAAACGCTTTTCTCGTGACATGTACCATTTGGCGACCACAGACAGTTTAACGGGCGTACGCAACAAGCGTTATCTACTCGACGAGGGGCCTGGACTGATTCAACAACAGACCCATGTGTGTATGATGATGATTGACATAGACCACTTTGAAGTGATCAACGAAGTGCAAGGTCACATGATCGGCGATCACATTCTGCACGTGGTGGGCAAGTTCTTAAACGAATTTTTCCCGCCCGAAGCGATGGTGGTGCGTTTTGCGGGCAAGAAGTTTACCGTGCTGCTGCCCAACTGTACTTTAGAACTGGGCAGAGGTTTGGCAGAGGAATTGCGCGAGAAAATTATCCGTCTCAACCCAGAAGGCTTAGAAGTCACTGTGAGTATTGGCTTAACCTCCTCCGAAGGCGTGGCAGAAACCACATTAGCCACCTTAATTTCCGATGCCGACAGTGCCTTACACAGCGCGCAAGAACAAGGACACAATCGCACTTGTTTGTGCATGACGCATAAAAATATTACTTCAGCCTAAACTGGGGATAATGTATAAAAAATTAACGCGCCGATAAAATAATCCGATAATCAAGTACCAAAACAGAAATAATTTGGACTATTCGCATTTCTACCGCCCCAAAGCCTCTCCTGCTAGGAGGGAGAGTAGTTAGGTTGTTTTTATGATTAAAATTTAACAAAATAACCTCATTTTCTCTTTCTCCCTCCCAGCAAGCGGAAGGAGGCAGGGGGCGGTAGAAAAGTGAAAATTCTGAACACTTTCTCATCGCTGAATATTTTTGTTTAACGACTTAATCCAACAAAATTTAATTTGTAGGATCGGCTTATAGGCGTGTTTCACCATGCACCGTGACAAGATCATTGACTTGCATTTAAACTGTTGGCCTACTCGTGCAGGTCTAAGGATTTTATCAACATGGCAAAACCAGAACATCTCGCCATCCTTCAACAAGGGGTGAAAGCATGGAACGAATGGCGTGCCAAAGCCTCTGAATGGGCAGATTTATCTGGCTCAAATTTATCAGGATTAAATCTGACCAAAGCCGATTTGTTCCGCGCCAACCTCAGCAAAGTCGATTTAAGCCATGCCAACTTATCGGGTTCAAACCTCTCTGGCGCAAATCTTTCCGAAGCCAATTTGACCCAAACCAATCTGAGCAAAGCCGACTTGAGCGAATCGAATTTGAGTGAATCCTATTTGTCAAAAACCAACTTGACAGGAGCGAATTTATCCGAGGCGAATCTGACCAAAGCCTATTTATTGGCTTCTTATCTTTCGGAGGCAAATCTTTCAGAGGCTAACTTATTTCGTGCTAATCTATACGAATCTGACTTATTTCGTGCTAACTTAACGGGTGCCAATTTATTTAAAACAAACCTTAAAGAAGCCAACTTGATTGAAGCCTATTTAACCGGTGCTTGTTTATACAAAGCCAATTTAGCCGATGCCGATTTAACGGGCGCGAAATTGGAAGGTGCATTTTTTGAACATCCGCACACTGGCCATGGCGAAGCCTAACAGCCACATACAGCCAAATTTGACCGTGTCGCCCCAACAACCCAACAGATTGGTTTGGAATTTATCATGCGAACCATCCATTATTTTCTGTTTTCGACGATTTTTACACTTGCGGGCTGCACCACTTTACTCCCCACGCAGGAAATGAGCGACGCTCGCCAAGCCCTACAGGCCGCCCAATTGGTGCAAGCCGAGAAATATGCCCATCAACAAGTGCAAATGGCGACTTTTAAACTTAGCCATGCTGAACTGAATTTTTCTGCGGGTAACGTCCAAAGCGCACGAGAACACGCCCTCAGTGCCAAAGAAGCCGCGATTGCCGCCCACACCATGGCTGTAGCACTTGTGAGGGCAGAAAATGTATTGCACACATTGCATCACTACGATACCCAAGCCGCAGAGGCCTTAAAAGCCACGTTGGAACAAGCACGCCATGCGGCTGAGACGGGTGATGTGCGTTCTACTTTATTCTACGCAGATGACACTTACCGCGCAGCCAAACAACGCTTGAATCCCTATTACTTGACTGAAGTCGAACAATGGTTGCACACCTGGCAGCAGCAGCATCCCCAATTATCCGATGAACAAATGGAATTAGTTCAGGCTATCCAAGCGGCTCTAGCCAACCAAAATGGCAACAAAGCCCGAGATTTATTTCTCATGCTATCTACTTCGCCATTTCCAATACCGTAAACTATCCGTTATGATGAGCAAGTCTATCTGATCTACGTTTAGGCATTCGCCCACCAGGGTGGACGGGATGATTATGTCAATATTAAATATGATACAGAAATGTCTGGTTTTTTGTAATAAAATGGCGTTACCGTACCTGACATCAAATCAAATCGAATCAAATGATTCGTTTCATGGTTAAGATTCGACAGATGATTCACTTTATTATTGTGTGATGGATAAAAAGTTTGATTAAAGAAAAAATGATATACACAACGCGCTCTGATGGCTTTGACATTCAACATTACCTCGTGCTGGATCGCAGTTTAAAACGATGCTTGGTTTAAATTCGTCATGTCCTATTCCCCCCCGGCGCGGCAAGGAAATACACTTGATGGGGATACGTGAAATCCACTCACCCTCACCGCAGTGGCGTGCGGGGGCTTGTCTTTTCGTATTGTTTTTTTTAGCGTTATTTACCCCTTATCGCGTGGGGGCAACGCCTTCTTTTGCAGAAGAATATCAATTGAAGGCAGTATTTTTATATAATTTTGCCAATTTTATCCATTGGCCGCCGTCTGTTTTTGAAGATGAGCAAACTCCGTTTTCTATTTGTCTTTTGGGGGATGATCCTTTTGGTCTGCAATTGGAGGCGGCTATTGAAGATCAACAAGCCAGAGGACGGAATTTAGTGGTGCATCGTCTTGCGCATTGGTTGGAAGTCAGTGATTGTCACATTTTGTTTATTAGCGATTCGCAGCAGCAATATTTTGCTGATATTTACCAATTCACCTGCCGTTATCCCATCTTAACCGTGGCTGAACATGATCGCTTTATCGAATCTGGGGGAATGATTCGATTTTTTAATTCAAACAAACGGGTGCGCTTAGAAATTAATCCCAATGCCATCGATCAAACTGGTTTGAAAGCTGATGCCAATTTGCTCAATCTTTCCAAAATTACACGTTCAGCTTTAGCCGCTTGTTCGGAAAACTTACCATGAAAGTTTTTGCCGATTTATCCATCAAACGCAAATTGATTTTAATTGTCATGCTGACCAACAGCATTGCTTTACTAACGGCTTCCATATTCTTTGCCGCTAACGAATTAAATTCACTGCGTACAGCGATGATTCGAGATCACGGTATTTTAGCGAAAATTTTGGGAGCAAATACCACCGCTTCTTTAAGTTTTTTTGAGGCCGATTCGGCGACAGTGACATTAAGTGCATTAAGTGCAGAACCGCATGTGGTGGCGGCAGTTTTATACAATGCCCAAGGTGATGTGTTTGCTCAATATGTCAGAGAAAATAATAACACTCGTTTTAAAGCCCCTTTAGTTGCCCCAGAAGGTCATCGTTTTTCTAGCAATCGTTTTGAATTATTCGATGTCATTAATGTAAATAATAAAGATATTGGCACGATTTATATTCAATCTGATTTAGAAAAAATTTACGGCTTATTGTGGGAATATACGGGGATTATTTTCACTATTTTGCTCATTTCAACATTAATTGCCTTTGTGATTTCAGCACGATTACAGGCTTTAATTTCTCGTCCTATTTTACATCTGGTAGAAATTGCGGATCGGGTTTCTCACAACAGTGATTATACCATTCGCGCCATTCGTTATGGGCGCGACGAATTGGGCATGTTAGTGGATGCATTTAATGAAATGTTATCGCAAATTCAAAACCGAGATGATATTTTAGCGCGCCACCGAGAACATTTAGAAGAACAAGTCAAATTACGTACGGCCGAATTATCCACCATTAATGTCGAATTAGAACAAATGGTGCAAGATTTACAAGAGGCCAAAGAAGCCGCCGAAGTGGCCAGTCAAGCTAAAAGTGAATTTCTCGCCAATATGAGCCACGAAATTCGCACACCTATGAATGCGGTAATTGGCATGACCAGTTTATTGTCCGAAACCCAATTGACAGCAGAACAACGCGATTTCGTAGAAACCGTGCGCACCAGCGGCGATGCCTTATTGTCACTGATTAATGATATTTTAGATTTCTCAAAAATTGATGCGGGTAAATTAGAATTAGAAGCGCATCCGTTTCATTTGCGCGAATGCGTAGAATCGGCTTTAGACTTAGTGGCTCCGCGAGCGGCGGAGAAAAAAATAGAATTAGCCAGTTTCTTTGATCATCAAGTGCCTGCATTTTTATGCGGAGATATGACGCGCTTACGCCAAATTTTAGTCAATTTATTAAGCAACGCGGTTAAATTTACTGACAGTGGCGAAGTCATCATTATGATTTCTAGCCAACATCTTGGCGATAATAAAATAGAAATGTATTTTGCCGTTAAAGACACGGGAATTGGCATTCCTAAAGATCGTATGGATCGTTTATTCCGTTCTTTTAGCCAAGTCGATACGTCAATGACACGCAAATATGGTGGCACGGGATTAGGTTTAGCGATTAGTCGCCATTTATGCGAATTAATGGGGGGACGAATTTGGGTAGAAAGTGAAATGAATCATGGTTCTACTTTTCATTTTACCATTATCGTTGAGGCAGTGGCACAACACACGGCTGATTTTGAAGAATCAGCCCGACTTAAATTACAGAATAAACGCATTTTAGTGGTCGATGATAATCATACCAATTGCCGCATTTTAACGCTGCAATTGAAATCGTGGGGAATTATCACCGAGGAGGCCGTGGATGGCAGAGAAGCATTGCGCAAACTTTCTCGTAAAGATAGCTTTCCCGATTTGGCTATTTTAGACATGCGAATGCCTTCGATGAGTGGACATGAATTAGCCAAAGCCATTCGTACTGAGCATCCTTCCACCGCGTTACCACTGGTTATGCTGACTTCATTGGGACGGCAACAGGCTGATTTTGATACAGGATTATTTGTTGCTTATTTGACCAAACCTGTTAAAACATCACAATTATTTACTTGCTTATTAGATGTACTTTATAAGAAAGAAAGAGCAAGTAAACCTGCTTTAGAAAGCGAATTAAATTCTAGTAATAGCACACCAAATCTATTAGAAGGACAGCAACGCCCATTACGGATTTTATTAGCTGAAGACAATGTGACCAATCAAAAGGTTGCTTCATTAACATTAAAACGAATTAGTTATGAGGCCGATATTGCTAATAATGGGCGAGAAGTTCTAGCGGCTTTAGAATTGAAAAGATATGACGTGATTTTAATGGATGTGCAAATGCCAGAAATGGACGGCATGGAAGCCACCCGACAAATTTTAGAACGCTGGCCACAACCCGAAAAACGCCCCTACATCGTGGCCATGACCGCACACGCCATGCGCGGTTATCGAGAAAAATGTTTGGCAGCGGGTATGGATGATTACGTCACCAAACCCATTCGAGCTGAGGAATTGGTTTTAGCGTTGCAACGCTGTCCGTTGCGTCGCCCCATTAAAGCCGTTACTGAATCGGCGATACCCGTTGTTATATCGCCCACAATTCCCGAATCTTCTCCCGTTAAATCCGTTATTCCTGAGCTTCCAATGCGTGACTCTTCTACCCCAAAAATAAACCACGAACGGGTTGCCACATTACAGCAACACGCCAAAAAGGCTTTACTCACTTTGGTGGGAGAAGAAGAGCCTGAATTGGTGGTTGAATTAATCGAAACTTATTTGCAAAGCAGCGAACAATTAGTGACGCAATTGCAACAAGCCATCACCACACAAGATGCACCACAATTAGAAATTGCTGCCCACAGTTTAAAATCAAGCAGTGCCAGTTTAGGCGCGGATTCTTTGGCTGAACAATGTAAATTTATTGAGCAGCAAGCGCGAGAAAAAAAGTTATCCGCTCTCAATACTTCCATTGAACAAACTGTTATTGAATATCGCCACTTTGAAGCCGCATTAACACAATTATTGCTCACTTTGAATGCGCCCGTACATTTGCAGAAAACGGAAAAAATTAGCATTCCCATTCCTGAAAAACCTCAAGCGGCTGTTCCTGTTTATCAAACCACGCCACTTGATATTTTACAAAACCAAGTTAAACAGGCTTTAGAGGATTTATTGGGTGATGATGAAGAATTAATGCGCGAATTATTAGAAACTTATTTAAGCAGTAGCGCGCCTTTATTAAAGGAAATTATTCAAGCCGAATTAGTACAAGATGCCGAGCGTTTGGAGCGTGCCGCGCACAGTTTAAAATCAAGCAGTGCCAGTTTGGGGGCGATTTTCTTAGCGGATTGTTGCAAACAATTAGAGCAAAGTGGCCGCCAACGGGATTTAGTGGGCATCGCGCCTTTAGTGCAACAATTGCAATTAGAATATCAGCATTTAACCCAAATTTTGCACGCTACTTTAGGTCACCAACCCCTTTCTTCAGAAAAGGCAATGGCTGAATCTAAAAATGTAGTGATTCAGATTGTCCATGAGGAAAATGATAAGCCAGAAATTAATCAATTAGCCCAAGCAATTCAATTGCATTTAAAGGCTTTTATTGATATTAATAATCCAGAATTAATGCACGATTTACTCAGTACTTTTCTGGAAGAAAGTCGAGCGCAATTAAAACAACTGAAAGAAGCCGTGTCACAACGCTCCCCAGAGCGCGTCACTCGTTTAGCCCATAGTTTGCGCTCAGGCAGCAGCAATTTAGGGGCAGTGAGTTTAGCGGATTTGTTGCAACGCTTAGAAAATCAAGGGCGACAACAAGCAATTGGTCAAAACAGTCATTTATTATTGGCAGAATTAAGTCAAGAATATCAAATATTAGAAGGGGCTTTAACCCAAATTATTCGCGGTGTTGAACCTTATTTGGGACGAAATGCTTCCGCTTCTACCACTTCACAAATTCAACAACTTGAAACCGTGCCTGTAGCCGTAGAAAAAATGTCTACCGCTTCAGCATTAGATCAAAGTTTAATTCAAGGATTATATGAGTTAATTCATTCCACTTTAGTCGAATTAGTGGGCGAAGATATACCTGAATTAATTGTTGAATTAACCCAAACTTATCAGTCTGATGCCGAAGAATTAATGACGCAATGTCGTCAAGCTATCGCTGAAAAAGATGCCGCACGCATTCGCCATTGCGCCCATACTTTAAAATCAAGCAGCGGTAATTTAGGCTTAAATAAATTGGCTGAATTGTGTTTTTCCTTAGAACAATGCGGCCGCGAGAATCAATTGGCTGACGTGGAAAGTCTATTTACCGAATTAGATACCTTATACCAACATGTTAAAGTGGCTTTAGCCCGTTTATTAGGACAAGAAGAACCCACCCCAATTACTAAAATTACTAATACGGCAGCACATGCAGAAAATCATCAACCTCCCCTTTTAATCCCTACTGATTTGGCAGTGGAAAAAAAAAATGAGGTCTTAAAAGAAAATGTCCCTTTTCCTGTCATTTTACCTTTAGCGGCTCCCGATCCCGACCCCCACAAAACAAAAATTTTAGTGGTTGATGATCAGCCTTACGATTCACTATTAATTAGCCGTTATTTAATGGCTGAAGGTTATCAAGTCATTACCGCAAATAGCGGCAAAGATGCCTTGTCATTATTGTCTTCAGAAAATCCAACTTTGGTTTTATCCGATGTGATGATGCCTGAAATGAATGGTTTTGAAGTGTGCCAGCGCATTAAGCAAAATCCTCACAGTGCATTAACGCCTGTGGTTTTAATTACTTCCTTAGATGGACAACATGATCGCATTCATGGTTTACAAGCGGGTGCGGATGAGTTTCTTTCCAAGCCCATTAATCGAGAAGAATTAATGGCACGGGTGCGTTCTTTAATTCGTTATCAAAATACCCGAATGCGTTTAGAAGAAGAGCGACAAACTTATTTAAAGAATTTATTTAAACGCTATGTTTCTCCCAATTTAGTCGATGAAATTTTGCAGCATCCCGAACAAGCCGCAGAAACATTTCTCGTCGATTTACAAACTCGTCAAGAAGCCGCGGTGATGTTTGCTGATTTGCGTGGCTTTACCGCGATGTCAGAAATGTTAAAACCGAAAGAAGTGGTGGCATTATTAAATGCGTTTTTTACCATGCTGACTGAAGTGGCTTATCGCTATGATGGAACGGTGTTTAATATGGCGGGAGATTGCTTATTAATTGGTTTCGGCGTGCCATTTGCGCAGGACGACGATGCCTGTCGCGCTTTAGCAGCGGCCACAGAAATGCAGCAAGAATTTATTGCATTAGAACAAGAATGGTTAAATACTTATCACGTTAAAGTCGGTTTAGGTATTGGCATTAATAAAGGCGATATGATTGTGGGTAATGTGGGTTCTCCCAGCTACATGAATTATACCATTATTGGCGATAGCGTAAATGTGGCTTCTCGTTTGGTCAATTTAGCGGGATCGGGAGAAGTCATTATTTCTGATAGCGTGTATCAGATGGTGCAACATCTCCCCACCGCCCATCACGCCGAAGCCATGCCTCCCACTAATTTAAAAGGCAAATCATTACCACAAAAAATTTATCGCGTTCGCTGCCGTTAAAATAAGATTTAATTCATACCCTTCTTTGCTTATTAATGAAAAAACGCCTTCACAATAAACATATTATTACGCTTACCGTCATTAGTGTCCTTTTTTTGGTACTGGCACTGAGCGTTATGGCGTGGTTTCGTTTGCAGACCATTAACGCGCATTTAGAACAAATTGTTAAACACAATAATGTCAAAATTGAATTAGCCACACGCATGTACAATGCGGCGCAAGAATGGCTGCAAAAATTATACGAGATACAGTTATTATCCGACACCACACAACAACGAAAAGCCTATGATCGTTTTGAACAATTAACCGATATATTTTTAGATGCCTCTGAACAATTAGAACGCCAACCATTAAGCGATATAGAAACCGCACAATTAACTCGTGCCACTCAATTTGCAATGCGGGCTTTGGATCATGTGTTATTGTTTATTCATCACCGTTTGCAAGGCAAAAATCACGAAGCAGAAAAATCTTATGACATCATTCTGCCCATGCAGAAGATGATTTTAAATTCATTAGATGAATTTCTCGCTTATCAACGCGAACAAACCCGTCTTGCAGAACAAAATGCCACAGAAACTTATCAACAAGCCATTTTTTGGCTTTTAGTGCTTGGCATTATTGCGGTGATGGTGATTATTTTATTGGGATTTTGGGTGTTTAATAATATTGAACAAACGCAAGCCCAATTGCTTTACGCCAAAGAAGAAGCCGAAGCGGCCAGCCGCGTTAAAAGTGACTTTTTAGCCAATGTTAGCCATGAAATTCGCACGCCCATGAATGCGGTCATTGGCATGAGCCAATTGTTATTAGAAACCTCCTTGTCTCATGAACAACGCGAATTGGTCGAAACCATTCATGTCAGTGGTGATGCGTTTTTAAAATTAATTAACGATATTTTAGATTTTTCTAAACTCGAATCAGGCGCGTTAAAATTAGACGTTAAAGAATTTGAACTATATGAATTAATCGAAAATTGCTTAGAAAAAACAGCCAGCAAATTAAAAAATAAACCGATTGATTTATCTTTATCTTTTGACGAACAAACGCCCACCCGAATCGCAGGCGATCCCAACCGTTTTCAACAAGTGTTATCGCACTTATTAGATAATGCAGTGAAATTTACTGATAGTGGAGAAATTCGTTTAAAAGTGATTAGCCGCGTTTTAGACAGTTCTCGTTTAGAATTATATGTCACTGTGCAAGATACAGGCGTGGGCATTCCACCCGAACGTTTAGGCAGTTTATTTCAATCTTTTAGCCAAGTCGATACCTCATCAACACGACGTTATGGCGGGACGGGAATTGGATTGGCTTTATGTCGGCAATTAAGCCAATTAATGGGCGGCACATTATGGGTGACAAGTCAGGTAGGAATTGGCTCTACTTTTCACTTTACAGTGGTGGTGAAACCGCTGCACTTATCCGAACCATTCAATGAGCCTGAAGAAGAAGTCAATGATTCATTATTGCCTGATGTGCGTTTACTATTAGTGGAAGATAATAAAACCAATCAAAAAGTGGCGCAATTAATTTTGCGGCGATTGGGACATGAAGTGGATATTGTCGATAATGGACAAATGGCATTAGAAGCCATTGAACATCACGCTTATGATGTGGTATTTATGGACATTCAAATGCCTGAATTAGACGGCATAGAAACCACAAAACATATTCATAAACGCTGGCCCCCCGATCAACGCCCTTACATTATCGCCATGACCGCACACGCACTGCGCGGAGATCGAGAAAAATGTTTGGCCGCAGGAATGGATGATTATGTGTCTAAACCGATTAAATTAGATGCCTTAGCCGAAGCCTTAGAACGCTGGAGATTGCGTAAAGAATCGACTAAACCGCGTTAATTCTGAGATTCCGACGCTATGGATTTATCATTTTTTCAAGAAGATAATAAGCAGGTTTATTTTCTTCTGATTTGTTTTCTTGCAAATAGCGACATAATTGTTTAATTTCTATCAAAGTCAATTGATCGACACGGCCGGGGCGAGAGTAAACACAATACCGCGCTTGATCCGCAGTGGCAACTTGTTTCTGACGATCCACGAATTGATCCACAAAATCAATTAAATCAAGCCGTTTCAGCAGTAAAAAATGTGTCTGTTGTTCAATCGCCAACAAATCAGCCTGTCCTGCATACAACCAGCCGCGATCACTGGGACGCACGCCGTGCAGTTCTATCCACAACCATTGATCTTGTACGGTGACATCTTGTCGCCGAATGCGCTTCATGGCTTTGACATCCACCTTGAAACGGCGCGGCGGCTTTTCTATCACACAATCCCAATGCTCATGCTTATCTGCATGTTCTGATGCGCGCTGCACCTGCCAACCGCGTTGTTGTATCAGCGCGATAAATTGGTCTTCGGCGCGTTGTCCCTGTTCTAAACAGTGGTGTCGATCATATTGATTACGACGCGCTTCAGACATCTACTTTAGGAGATTCGGCAAATAAAGGTTTTAATTTCTTTAAATGCTGCTCTAAATTGCCAGATAAAAATGAAGAAATGGAAAATAAAGTAGACAACACATCTAAAGTCGAATCCGCCTCACTGGCAGCACGAATGCGTTGCAGAAAATCGTAATTAACCGTTTGCAATTCTTCATAATGACGTTTTAAGCCTGTTAATTCTAAATCGGCTTCTCGCCCGTCTTGATGTACGAAATATTGGGTTAATAAATAAGAAGTGGTGGCGCGAAAAACAATTTCTTCAATCGAAGCAAATGGCAAATGATAATGCGCCATGCCGCGCATCCGCGACAAAATCGGACAGGCACTGGTGGCCATGACAAATCCAATTAAAGCCCGTAGACCGGTTTGCGCATCACAGCGTTTAAAATATTCCCGTTCGGGCGTTAATACGCGCACATCCGCCACGCTGCACGATAAAATCTCCCGAAAACCCAAAATAATCTCTTTGGCATCAATCGCCACCGGACAATGCGAATAATCCTCTGGACGCAAAGGACAATTGGCACATTGGTGAAAATCCAATTCTGTCCAAGTGGGATAATCTTCTCGATCCAAAATATCCGCACGGGGTCTTTCAAAATTAATCTTATAATTCAACACCTTGCCATCATCCATGCTGAAGGTGTATTCAATAAACATTTTCCCTTGATCAAACATTGTTTGGCTTACCGAAGGATAGCAAATGAAACCCGATTAATTAAATGAATTAATCCCGATAGCACGCGCAAAGATGCCGCTTATTAACAGTGTGACTCATCTTCTCATATTCTCATAATCACTGGGTTTTAGTCAAAAAAAAGCAAGGTGCGGTGTGCAAAAAAGGCCGTGCTAAAGCCAATTTCTTACCGCACAATCCCATTTTTTAATCAAAAAGATGTTCAATTTCGCGCAAATGGCGTTCCAATGACAATGAAAGCATAGAAGAAATGGTGAATAAAGTCGCCAATACATTCAAATTAGAATCCGCCTCGCTGGCAGCACGAATTCGCTCTAAAAAATGATAATTCACCGTTTGCATTTCTTTAAAGCGTTGTTTTAAGCCGTCAAAGTTAAGATCGAATTCGCCTGTTTTTTTATGGCGATAATATTGGTGTAATAGATAAGAGGATGTGACGCGAAAAACGGTTTCATCCATAGATGCAAAAGGCAGGTGAAAAAATGCCATGCCGCGCATTTGTGCCAAAATAGGACAAGCACTACTGGCCATGACAAAACCAATAATAGCGCGCAAACCCGTTTGGGCATCGGCACGTTTAAAATATTCTCGCTCAGGCGTTTTGACGTGAATATCTACCTCGTTGCACGAGATGACATCGGCAAAACCTTGCAGAATTTCATAAGCATCAATTGCCACAGGGCAATGGGAAAACGTGGTTTTGTCCAACGGGCAATTGGGACATTGGTGAAATTCTAAAACTGTCCAATCAGGATAGGACGCGGGATCAAGAAGGTGTTCACGTGTTCGGTCGAATTCAACGCGATAATGTAACACCTTTCCATCGTCTATGGTAAAGGTATATTCAATAAACATACGCCGTTTCCGGAAAAATAATTTAACAGGCTGTGGGCATCAGGTGACTAGACCAGTATTATCGACCGAATCGCCGCAAAATACCAACCTTTTATCCGTTGCCACACTCTCATTAACGGTTGTTATTAACGACTGTCATAACAATTTCATGGGTAGGCAACGCCGATGTCTTTAGGTTTGACCAGAAAGGGAACAGATTTGGAATTACGGAAGGTATAAGATTGGTACCGAGGGTCGGAGTCGAACCGACACGGTGTCACCACCACCAGATTTTGAGTCTGGCGCGTCTACCAGTTTCGCCACCCCGGCATAAGGAAAGTTGCATTCTAGGTGAGTTTCACTATTTTGTAAAGTCTTTTTTGCACAAATTTGCACAAATCCATTTATTTAATTTTAAATGAGGGGGTTGGGTCAGGCTGTTCTGCTTGCTCTTCTTAAAAGTACGGTATATTGTTTAGACATTGTGTAGATTTTTCTTAACACAAATAATCAGGCTACAACTCAACTGTAATTAAATCAGGAGGCATGTGAATCGTCTCTGTTCGACGATCTCGGCGATGCCGTGCGTTGGCAGAGGGGAAGCACTGAACGCTTATGGCGAGATATTTTTCTCTTAACGCCCCGTTGCTGTGTTTTCTGGCTTTGAGTATGCACTGCTCAATGGCGCAAGATACCACAGAACCTGCACCTAACGCAGAACCAATACCCATTGATGCCGTCGGGCATTCAAACACCCTTCCCTCCCCTCCCGTAATCGTG
Organism: Thioflexithrix psekupsensis; assembly: GCF_002149925.1. Classification (NCBI taxonomy): domain Bacteria; kingdom Pseudomonadati; phylum Pseudomonadota; class Gammaproteobacteria; order Thiotrichales; genus Thioflexithrix; species Thioflexithrix psekupsensis. The sequence continues at coordinate 145,970 of NZ_MSLT01000012.1, forward strand.
GATGACCCCGGTCAACCCGGCACCCAAATCACCTTAGAATTCATTGTAGAAGGCCAAGTGCTGAATGAAGCCAATCAATTTTTAAGTGATGTAGAAGTGTCTCTGGGCGAATGGAAAACCACCAGTGATGCCAATGGCTATTATCAATTGGTGGGTTTAAGCGCGGGAACTTATCCTTTAACCGGCGAAAAAGCAGGTTATGTCTTTGAAACGCAACAAATTACCTTAGACGATGAAAATCCTGTGTTATCAACCGTATTGCGCACAGTGGCCGGTGGTACGATTGCAGGTGAGCGGGTTATTGTGACTGGGGCGCATGTTTGTAAAACTAATAACCGGGTCTCTTTCATGACTGAAGTGGGAGAACCCATTTACCGCTTTGATCCGGGTTTTGACAGTCAGGGGATTGTTCTGAGTGCGGCTGATTTTGATCAAGACCAATCCAGCGATGTGGCTGTGAGCCAATTGGCTAAAGGTAACGACGTTTATTTGTTCAATGCCAAAGGGAAACATTTTGTCTCTATTGCCACCAACAGCAACGACAAAGGCGCAAACACGCAATTTGGTGACTTAGATGGAGACGGCAAAACAGAAATTATTGTCGCACAACAAAGTCCCGGCTCACGCTTGTATTTGTATCAAGCCGATGGTAAAGCCATTCGTGCGGTGCCTGTTTTCCAAGAAGCGACTCCGTTTCATTTTGCGGTGGGCGATTTGACGGGTGATGGGCAGGCGGAATTGATTGTGACTAAAGCCGTTTCTGGCACAGAGGACAATGTCTATGTGTATGATGCCGAAGGAAAATTATTGACTTCTTTCCGTGCGTTAGCGAATGGCGATAAAGCACCGGGTGTGGTGGTGGCGGTTGGTCGTGTGACGCAGGCGGATCAAATGGCTATTGTGCTTGGTTTAGCAGAAACCAGCGAAACTTATCAGGTTGCCGCTTATCAGATGAATGGAGAATTATTAGGAGAGTTCTCTGCTTTCAGTGACTTAGAGAATATCGCTGTCACCAATCGCCGTGCCATTCGAGATGGACGCGATGACGATGATGACGACGATGATAAAGATGATAAGGATGACAACGGCGATAAAGACGACGACAAAGAAGATGGCGAGGAAAAAGCAGATAAGACAGAAAAAGCCTTAATTTGCCATAAAGGTCGTAAAACACTTGAAGTGTCTCAAAATGCCGTTCCTGCACATTTAGCCAGTGGTAGCACTTTGGGAGCTTGTGCCAGTGAATCGACTGATGATGACTCCGAAAATGCCAATGCAGGTTGCCAACTTCCTGATTTAAAAGGCTTATTGCTGACTGTGGGCGATGTATCTGGAGATGGGATTGCGGAAATTATTGTGAGTTTAGCGGGTGGGCGCGAAGTGCGCGTTTATCAGCTAAATGGCGAATTGGTACAAAGTTTCTTTGCCGTCGATCAAACGGCCGCATTAACGGCGTTGAGTTATGGCGAACGTATGGCGGTTGATTTACCGGTGGTGACAGAGTTACCCAGCGATCCAGAAGTGCCAGTGGAAGATGTCACGGTCATTGGTACGCCAGATAAACCGGTGGTTATCGAAAATCGTGTGATTAAAGGTACTGTTCGTGTGGCGCACACGGTGATTGTCAATGTCAAATTCGATGTGAGTGCGCGTTTGGTGGTTGGTCCGGGAGTGAAATTCCGTCATAAGAAAGACATCCCAGTGAAATTGAAATTAACTCCCGCCTTCCCAAAAATCAAAAAAGCTAAACGAGTCAAAGGCATGAACGTTACTTTTGATGCGGTGGATTTGACCCAAACGAGCATTGTTGAAGATGCGCCGCCGGTATTAGAAGACATCAAAGTGATGTTCCCCGGTGAAAATATTACGCAAAATGTGGACGACGGACACATCGAAGTGGATCAAGGGGATAATGTGTACGCGGTTGTTCCTGTTGAGGTGGAACAAGCCGAAGAAAATGCGCCGGCGGGTGTTTCAATGACGACGGATGGTCGGGTAATTTTTATCACCACTCGCGGACAACGTATTGTTACTTATGCCACCCCACAACATGGAACCAGTTTTGTGATGGCGTTGGAACAAAACGGCTTGAGCGATCTGACCTTCAACATAACGGGACAACTGGCCGTCAAAATGACCCAACACAAATCAAAACGAGCTTGTGCGCGAGCGGCTTTGGGATCAGAAGTGGTGACGGCTGAGATGAGTGTAGGGGGTTTTTCGGTGGCTTCGCCTTACATTTTGAACCGTCGCTTGTCGGGTTATGTGTTTGTTGACCGCAAGGGGAAAAAACGTAAACAATATGTGTATCCTATGGCCGCTTATCCTGAGCTGTTAATGAATCTCTCGATTAAAGGCAGCAACGCCAAACAAATCGAGTTGCAACAAGATGGTTTAGTGACTTTCACCTTAGGAACACGGGTATTGGTGGGCGTTTTGGATTACGAAGTGACGGTTGGCGGTAAAGCAGAGCGAGCCGGTGTGGAGTTTTCTACCACCGATGACCTCAATGGAGACCGTATTGAAGACATCGTCATTACTTATCCCACGGGCGAAACTCAAGCGGTTTATTTAATCGAATAATCACGTTTAAATAACAGGCCATATTTGCCCAAAGATAAAGGCACATTTCAGAGATGAGTGTGCCTTTATTTTATGTATTATTTTGTTCATTTTTTTCATATTGAAAGACTTGTGTTAATATGCGTATCATTTAGCCAAGCGCGATGGCTTATTAAACCGAATCAACCCGCTTAAACAAAATTCTAAATGAATCAGGCAAATAATGATGTGCAGCAGAAAATTATCCATGTACTTGGTATTGATAGTGGGCTTGTTACAACTGCCTTATTTACTGGCACAACCCCTCGCCACCGATTCTATCGAAATTTACGGGCCTATCAAAAGTGGTGAGTTATTATGGGATATTGCGTTAAAACTACGTCCCAATGATACCGTGTCTCGTTACCAAACCATGCAAGCGATTTTAGCGGTTAATCCTCATGCGTTTAGTGTTGAATGCAATTCAAATTCTCCATTGAAGACGGGAGAATTGTTGCGTATCCCCACGATTCAAGAAATACAAAAATTAACCGCCGCAGAAGCCCGGCGGCAATTCTCAGAACAAACCGAACAATGGCGTGCCGCTCGCAAAAGTGGCGAAGAAATACAATGTCCCCGCTCAACATCTGTCGCTGCCGTTGAACGCGTAGAAACTGTGGTTACAGAAACTCGTCCCGTAGCGACTCCGCCTGCTGCTGTTCCTGAAACCATTTCCCAACGCCAAGAACAACGGCCGCCATTGAGTCCGATTCTTTCCCTCCCGCCGCCTCATCGCGTAGAACAAACGACAGTGACAACCGAAGTGCAGCCCCCGCCGCCGATTCCTCCGACTCCTCCCCCGTCACCTGTTTTTGTAGAACTTCCTAAGCCAGAAATGTCATACTTAACATGGTTAGAACAATCTGCGTGGGTGAGCGAATTAAAAAACAGTATGCCGCAATTACCTTTATGGATTATAGTGACTATTTTAGGATTATTACTGATTATTGTGGTGTTATTGTTTATGCTAATTCTGCTGTTATTGAGACGGGCAAAAAATCCTTCTCCTCCCGCCCCTCATTATCCTATTGATACCGTAAAATCATTTTCTCCCGAAAATAATGCACCGCCTAAAATGTCGAGTGCCGTATGGGGAGAATTACCCACAAAAAAGTCTGAATCGGCGCGTGGTTTTTCACAGCCCCCCATCCCCCCTTATGACTTTATTGAGCAACAATTGGCACACATTCGCAGTTGCTTGGCGAACGAAGGCGAAACGCAAGCGGTGCGCATTTTGTTACACGAAGTCATGACTCGCGGCACACAACAACAGCAAGCACAAGCCGAACAATTACTGGATATTGCAAGAAAAATGCACTGGTTAGAAGAGAGAAGTCCGCGCCACACTGATGAAAATACAGAAAATCCCGCTCCCCAACAAGAAGAAGATTATTTTCCATTACAACGCTATTTACCCGAAGAACAGGCGCGAATTTTTGAAATTATCGATAAAATATTTGGTTTATTAGACAAAGAACTATCGGCTAATGGTCAATTAGTCGAAGCCTATATGAACCGTTATCAACGAGAAGATTTTTGGGACACGCGGCAATATAAAGTGATTGATAAAGTACAAACGCCTTTGGTCGATCCCGATTCCCAAACAGAAAGCAAAGGCCGCGATCCAAAAACAGCCCCACGGCATTTGTAATGGCTGGATTTGCCGCACAAAACGATGGGAGCAAACCGACAGGCTTTGCCCCCACGAAAGACACCCTATGGTCTCTCTACGTCATAACCAATTCCAAAAAAGCAAGATGCCTTCGATTACCACAAGAAAAACGCACCCAATCCGAGGGCATTAGAATCTTGGGCACCGCCGCTGCCATACCACTCATTTTTAGAATAGTTATATTCAGCCGCAATCTTCAACCACGCATTTACATCGTGATAAAGACCCAGAGTCACCGAGCTTTGTTTTTCAATTTGACGTGCGCCTGTGCTTAAACGCACCAATTGATCGGCGCGGGTTTCTTTTGTATCACTTTCTCCGTAACTCAAGCCCAACTTTGTCTTACCCATGGTATAAGTGGCTTGTGCCAAAAAGCCGTGGTTATCCCGCTCCTCGCCCACGCTGTCCAACGAATCCGAATCTAACATCAACGTAGAACCTAAGCCTTTGCCCACGTAACCAGACAACACAAAACCCAGTCCCATGTCTAAATCGTAAGAAATCCCCCCAGCAATCCCTGAAGAGCGCACAGAATCACCACCCGTAGCGAAATCAGCACTTTGCGTCATTGCGCTCACCCAGCCCAAAATACGCCCATTACCGAGGGGTGCGCCATAAGACAATTCCGCTTCAAAACGCGGCATATCAGTCTCTGTCGCAGACACATCGCCCGCAATCTTACTGGGATCAAAAATCCCCGCGCTCAATTTAAAACCACTGTAATCAGGTGTGGTGTAGCGAATACCTGCATTAAATTGCGGATACACATAACCATAACCGATGCGTCCCAATGTCGTGCCGCCGCCATCCACGCCACCTTGCACGCCCAAACCAAATAAGGTCATGTCCGTCAACAAGTTTTTACCTTGAAATAGGCTTAACGCACGCCCCATCAATACATCACCAAATTCCCCTTCCACCTTAAAAAAGGCTTCCCGAAAATCGACTTGAGAACCGAACTGATTTTTTGTTTTTGCATTTTGTACTTGGGGGTAGAAACCAATGCGCGCACTGCCACGTAATCCATTAACAATCGGTGAACGGACGTTGAACGCGAAAACGGCGGGTAATAATCCCGTCCGCACCCGTGCCGAATCTTGATCACCGCTGATGGTGCCGCCGACAACATTGTCTGGTTTGGCATCGGGACGCTCTAACACTAAGAAGCTATTGACATTTCCATCAAAACTGACTTCCCAACCATTGTCCCCGCCCACCAGGACAACCGCCTGACTGACCGAACTCAACGCCAAACAAACGCTGCCCACAGCGACCGATAAGTGAGTTTTTTTCCAGAAAACAGAGGTCATAAGCATTCTCCAAACTTTGGTGGTATTTTTTAGCCTAAGAAAAATAAAAATTTGCTTTAGGTTGTGATGGCAACTGTATGATAGAAATGAATTTACCCCAGCAACAACCGACAAAACGGTTCGGCCTGAGCAATTCCAATTCTATTTTTATAAGTTTGGAAAAAGACTTTATTTTTCATTAAGATAAAACGAATTATTTTATCATTTATCTTTATTTTCAATAAAGCATAGCGAAACATGTCACGTTTATGTAACAGTTTTAGACAGGAATGAGACAGTGTTGCAAAAGCGAGAGAGAAAACGAACAAGCCCTTGAAAAAATTAAACGAGAGGACAAAGCGATTCTGTTATATTGTCAATGGTTGTCACCATGAAAAATTTCAACCCAATGCGAGATGTATTATATGTCATTATCTATTCAAGGACTTTATGCGGTTACGGATGGGACTTTAATTCCCGACCACTGTTTTGCTTATAATGTAGAACAAGCCATTATTGGTGGAGCGCGGGTGGTGCAATATCGAGATAAAAACACCAATAAATTACGTAAATTAGAACAAGCCCAATCTTTACTTAAATTATGCCGTCATTACGGAGTTCCTTTAATTATCAATGATGATGTTTCATTAGCCAAACAAATAGGCGCAGATGGGGTGCATTTAGGACAAGAAGATAGCCGTATTTTAACTGCCAGAGAAATGTTAGGCGATAAAGTTATTATTGGCGCGTCTTGTTATAATCAATTATCTTTAGCCGAGCGTGCCATTAGCGATGGCGCGAATTATATCGCTTTTGGCAGCGTTTTCCCCTCTCGAATTAAACCCAGAGCGGTGACTGCGCCTCTCACTTTATTACGTCAAGCCAGAGCGTTATTTTCTTGTCCAATTGTGGCGATTGGTGGCATTACGCCAGAAAATGCCCCCAGCGTATTAGAAACTGGAGTAGATGCAGTGGCGGTGGTTTATGGTGTTTTTGGGCAGCGCGATATTTTCTTAGCCGCACAACGTTATGCGAAATTATTCACACTCAAGGCCAAAGAATAAAATTAATTCCAATAAAAAATCACACAGGAATTTCAAATTCATGCTTTCTACCTTACCATTATTACAACCCAGTGATTTCCCCATTATTCAGCGTGAACATGTAGAAACATTACAAGTTAATATGGGTTATTTATGCAATCAACAATGTCAGCATTGCCACGTGAATGCAGGGCCAAAACGCCCCGAAAAAATGGACGCAGACACAGCACAAGTGATCATGAATTTCTTGCGTCAAAATACTCACATTCGTTGCTTAGATTTAACGGGGGGCGCGCCTGAATTAAATGCCCATTTTCGTCAATTGGTTAAATTTGGACGAGCGTTATCCTTGCGAATTATTGATCGTTGTAATTTGACGGTATTAAGCGAACCTGATCAATTGTCTTTAGCCGATTTTTTAGCCGAACATCGCGTTGAAATTGTGGCTTCACTGCCTTGTTATTTAGAAGAAAATGTGGACAAACAACGAGGTAACGGAGTTTTTTCCCGCAGTATTGCGGGTTTACGCCGTTTAAACGCGCTGGGATATGGTCAAGCCGATACGGGACTTATTTTAAATTTGGTGTTTAATCCCGCCGATGCCACTCTTCCGCCATCCCAAACTCAATTGGAAAGTGATTATCGTCTTTTTTTACAAGAAAAATATGGGATTATTTTTAATCAATTATTCACCTTATGCAATATGCCCATTCAACGTTTTGGCAGTTGGTTAATTTCGACGCGACAATTTAATAATTATCTCGAATTATTACGCAATAATTATTGTTCGGATAATTTGGATAAAGTCATGTGTCGTCGTTTATTAAGCGTAGATTGGCGGGGTTATATTTATGATTGTGATTTTAATCAAATGCTACAATTGCCCATACTTTCTAGCGATAATAAACCATTACATTTGAGCGAATGGACAGAAAAAATAAACCACAATCAAACCATTCGTGTCGCCGAACATTGTTACGCCTGCACCGCAGGACAAGGCAGCAGTTGTGGTGGCGCATTATAATTGCTTTTAAATCCAATTTAATCAATCAGGTAATTGATCATAAGTGAGTAAAAAAACTCCCTCTCCCCCGCGAGCAAATTCTAACCATAAAAAAGGCAAATCAGGATAAGCCGCAATCAAAGCCGGCGCACTGGCTCCGACCTCTACCACCAGAATGCCATGCGGCGTGAGATGGCGTTTGGCTTGGGCTAAAATTTGGTGCGCAAAGGACAAACCATCCTCCCCCGCAGCCAAACCCAATACCGGCTCATGATGATATTCCTCAGGCATTTCTTCTAAAGCCTGCGCATCCACATAAGGCGGATTAGTCACAATTAAATCGTAATGAATGCCCGCTAATTCGGTGAATAAATCCGATTGTACAATATGCACTTTATCGTTTAATTGATACTCATCAATATTTTTTTGCGCCACCGCTAATGCGTCGGGAGAAATATCGACTAAATCAACTTCCGCTTCGGGAAAAGATTTAATCGCCGTCGCAATGCCAATGCAACCACTACCACAACACAAATCTAACACGCGATTAACCTGTTCTATTTCCAGCCAAGGTGCATAACGCGCTTCAATTAATTCTGCAATGGGAGAACGGGGAATTAACACCCGCTGATCCACGTAAAAAGGCAATTGTGCAAACCAAGCTTGTTGCGTTAAATAAGGGACAGGAATGCGTTTTTCTAAGCGTAATTGCAACTGATTTAACAATTGCGTTTTTTCTCGATAAGTCAAACGTCCTTGCCATAATAGAGGCGGTAATTCTTGACCTAAATGTAAAGTTTGCAAAACCAAAGCAACGGCTTCATCCACCGCATTGTCTGTTCCGTGACCAAAATACAAATGTGCCTCGTTAAAACGACTCGCTGCCCAACGCACAAAGTCGGCAATGGTATGTAATTCATCAATTGCACTGCTGTCCATAGACTGTCCTTATTTTTAAGAAAAATGGCGTAAGCGTTTTAATTAAACCGTTTTGCCACTGCTCATTAATTCTCTGGTGGTGATTCCAGTTTTAAAAGTATTTTTATGTTGTTCAGCGATGTTTTGAAATTGCGAACGGTATTGAGCTTTTACGGTTTGTTTTAATAAAACTTTCTGCTCATCAATTGCGGTACGAATTTCGATTTCAAATTCACTGCGGTTTAATAACTCATCTAATTTCAAAACCACTTGATCGGTAATTAACCAACCTGCCACTGCGCCGATGATTCCGCCGACCGCTGCGCCTATCGCGGTGCCTGCGACGGGAACGACTGAACCCGCGGCTGCTCCTGCTGCCGCACCTGTGGCAGCCCCACTGCCGATTCCTGTGGCTTTGGCGGCGGTGCGAGCGACCAATTTGGTGACAATTTTGCCGCTGGTTCGTTGACCAATTAAGCGAGCGGCTTGCGCACCCACCGCGCCAATCGCCACCACGCGCCCACGCCTACGCCCGCAAAACGCACAGAATTTACTGAAAAATCAAAACGTTTCAACACATCTGCTTGCGTGATGCGCAAGGTTTGATTAATTAAACCCATTTCATCTTGAGTAAAACCAAAATCTGCTTTAGCCTGATGATCAATTTTTTCTAACGCCTTTGTTACAATCACATTGGCATCATCACCCACGTTAGCAAATGCTTGATTTAAGCGTTCATCAAAATTCGCTTCATTAAATAAAATTTCTAAGGCTTTCTTATCGGTATCATGAGTCACCATAGATAACAATTGGGTATATTCTCCCGTTAGGGAATAATGAAAATCAGCAAATTTAGGAATTTGAACATAAACGGCTTCAAAAACCGCATCAATTTCTCGATCAACACTCTCATCTAATTCTGTCGCTGCTTCTTCAGTCAGCGCGTGATCAATTTTTTTGGAGAAATGGGGAAAATTGCTTTCGACAATAGCAGCCAATTTATCCGATAAAATAACCGTATTGTTTGCTACCGAGACTCGCGGTGTCATCTGGTATTTAATTACGCCATAAAAAGTGGCTACAATAACCAGAGCAATAAAAAAGACCACCAGAAAACGGAATGTTTAGTGGTTGTGATGGCTTGTGATTTCACTGTTTTCCTCCTTTACCAAAAACAAATCAGCCACTTCAATTAAATAACGATTATATCCCCACACAGCAACGCCACCACTTAATAAAAAAAGTGTCCAAACTATCCCACTAATCACCTGATCAGAAATCCATTCATTACCTGTCACCATTAACCACCATGAAAACGCATCTTTTTCCGCTCCCATTTGCAACAGATAACGCACCATATCACATTCAGAAACTAAATGCACTGTGGCATTATTCAAGGTTTTTGCTAAAGAAGGGTCTAAATAATCAGGAATAAAAGAATAATATTGAACTCCCGCCAATACAAAAATCATCATTAATAAATTGATAGACACTGTCCAATTCTTCGCAATGACAAAACGCATTTGGGGGTGAATAGAAAGTTTTAAACTGCTTAAAATAAAGTGATAAAGCCCATATAGTAGAAATAGATTCATCAATAGAATAACCAAAATTTTCCATTCCCACAACACCATTTGTACTAATAAAACGACAGTCAAAAATAAAGCCGTTAAAATAGCACGAATAAAAACAAAAATTTTTCCCGTAAAGATTTGATACAATAATGAGGAAGGTTGAAAATAACAAGTGGCTAAACACCATCTTTTCTTTGCAGCAAATTGAAATAAACCAATCATCATTATACTCATGACAATCATGGGAATAATTAAAATAACGCAAGAAAACGCATAAATATCACGCCAAATAATCAGTATAAAATAAGCCATCAATAAGGCTGCTAATGGTTTAATGTGTTGCACGACTTAAAATAATCCCATGCGAGAAACTTAGAAGTGTATAACCAAAAGTCTAACACAGCTTTTAGTGTACAACAAGTGGGGATTAAAATTTAATTTTAGGAAAAAATACTTTATAATCCGTCATCATTTTTTTCAAGTCACCCTTCATCACTTTGCAATGTTTTTACTTCACACTAAAACGCTTTATTAAGGAAAAATTAGCGATGGATCAGCCAATTATCAATACCTTACTTCCTGATTTTTGGGTTATTATTCCAGCGCGTTATGGCTCAACTCGTTTGCCCGGTAAGCCTTTATTAGATATTCATGGTAAACCCATGATTTGGCATGTTTATCAACAAGCTATTGCCAGTGGTGCGGCGCGGGTCATTATTGCCACAGATGATGATCGAATTGAGAAAGTCGCCAAAGCATTTGGGGCTGAAGTTTATTTAACTCATCACCAACACATTTCAGGCACAGATCGCGTGGCTGAAGCGGCTTATTTAGCGGGTGCAATGCCAGACACTTTAATTGTTAATGTGCAAGGTGATGAGCCTTTAATTGCACCACAATTAATTCAACAAGTGGCTGTTGCATTAGCGAAAAAAACGGAAGCCAATATGGCCACATTAGGCGAACCCATTGAGCAATGGGCTATGCTTTTTAATCCGCATATTGTTAAAATCGTATTAAATGCAGAAGGTTTTGCACTTTATTTTAGCCGTGCGCCGATTGCTTGGGTGCGGTCTGATTTTTCTTGGGATAAGGCGATGTGTAAAGAAGAAAAAATTAATACAGGACATGTGCGCCATTTAGGTATTTATGCTTATCGATTTGATTATTTACAGCTTTATACTCAATTACCAATTTGCACCTTAGAACAGCAAGAATCTTTAGAACAATTACGGGTTTTATTTCACGATGGCCGCATTTATGTGGAATTGGCACAAGCACAAAGCAGTATAGGTGTTGATACCGAAGAAGATTTACTGCAAGTCCGTTGTTTCTTAGCAAGAAATAAGTCGTTTTAACACCCTATCCCTATTCTATTTTTTAGGTTGAAATAACGCTGTGAATACGAGAACAACATATTCTATTTTAGGTGATTTTTTAGCCCTCATCGCAGGAGCAATATTACCATTTGCTTTTGCGCCGTTTTCGTGGTTTTTCTTAGCGATTATTGCGCCTGCTATGTTATTCGTTATTTGGCAAAATGTTACGCCTGCGCGTTGTTTTTGGCGGGGGTGGTTATTTGGGGTGGGATTTTTTGGGGTGGGGGTTTCTTGGGTTTATGTGAGTTTTTCTGATTTTTCAGATATGCCCATGATTTCTGCGATATTATTAACGGTCGCTTTTGTGGCTTTTTTGGCTTTATATCCTGCTATTTTGGGATGGTTTGTTGCGCGGTTTTTTCCCGATATTCATTACGGTAAATATTTATTATTATTACCCAGTCTTTGGGTCTTATTTGAATGGATAAGAAGCTGGTTATTGACAGGTTTTCCTTGGTTAAGTTTAGGTTATAGTCAAATTGAAACGCCCTTGCGTGGATTTGCGCCGATTTTTGGTATTTATGGGGTCAGTATAGCCGTGGCTTTTACCGCAGGTTTATTGGCGTATATGGTCAGAGCCAATCAGTGGAAAATGGAAGAAACGTTGTTGGCTATTTTATTATTTACAGGCGTGTGGGGCGGCGGTTGGATTTTAACGCAACAAATCTGGTATAAATCTTCTGATTCGCCTTTTTCGGTGGCTTTAATTCAAGGTAATATTCCACAGGAATTTAAATGGAATCAAGCCTATCAATTAGAAACCATTGAACGTTATTTAAAATTAACTCAACAACATCGCAGTGCAGATGTGGTGATTTGGCCAGAAACAGCAATTACCACTTTTTATCATTTTCAATTTACTCAAAAAATTTTAGATATATTAATGCAAGAACGGGCTTTATATCAAACTGATTTTTTATTAGGAATGCCTTATGTGGATGAACAAGGACTTTATTATAATAGTGTTTTAAGTTTAAGTGATGCACCTAATTTTTATCATAAAAATCATTTAGTGCCATTTGGGGAATATATTCCATTAATGAATTGGTTTGATAAATGGTTAGATTTTTTAAAACTGCCCATGTCTTCTTTTTCAGCGGGAGACTTTTATCAAGAAAATTTAACCGCCGCAGGGCAAATGATAGGTGTTTCTATTTGTTATGAGGCGGCTTTTGGCGAGCGAATTCGTACGGCATTGCCAGAGGCAAGTGTTTTGGTTAATGTCAGTAATGATGCGTGGTTTGGAAATTCAATTGCACCGCATCAACATTTAGAAATTGCTCAAATGCGCGCTTTAGAAATGGGGCGTTATTTGTTGCGGGCAACGAATACGGGAATTTCGGCGATTATTGCGCCTTCAGGACAGGTTATTGCGCGTTCTCCGCAATTTGAAGTGTATGCTTTAACGGGAGAAGTGCAACCTTTACAAGGCGTTACGCCTTATGTGCGTTTAGGGGAGTTACCCTTGTTGCTGTTGACGATGGCGATGTTATTGTTGGGAATGGCGATTTATGGGCAGACACGCCGTGATTTAATTTAACAGGAATATAAGTCGTTAAATAAAAATATTCAGGTATTAAAAGCGTTCAGAGTTTTTACATTTCTACCGCCCCCCAACCCCCCTCCTGCTAGGAGGGGGAGTTAGAATAAAAACAAAAACAAGCACTTAAAAAATTTCCTCTTTCTCCCCCTCCTAGCAGGAGGGGGCAGGGGGGCGGTAGAAATGTGGATATTGCGGAATTTAACGGGTTTTATGCTTGAAGCACTCTCTAGGTGTAATTCTTGAGTTACTTGGTAGGGTTTAAATTGAGAATTACTGAGCCTAGCAAAAAAGACTTGTACAAGTGGATAGGCAGACGTAAGATGCGCTGAGATTTGAGCGTATCAATCAGCGGTGAACGATGCGGGCTTAAAGAGCCATGTGCCGTCACAGCACACATGCAATCAACCATAATCCACAGTAAAGATCGAGAAAACCCTATGCAATGTCACTTCAAACGCTGCACCATTACTGCGCTGCTTACCGCAGGACTCATTGCTGGTTGTAACGACTCAAGCGAGGAGACTGCCTCCACTCCGGTCGTTGACACGACAGTTGACGCGGAAAACGCCGCCCTGAAATTTGATGCCGCCAACTACACGACCATCAACGTGACGATCGATGGCATAGCCACCAAACTACGTCAGTACAAAATTGTTTATGTCGCCAAACCGGTCAAATCCGCAACGACCTTAGGCATGTCTGGTGGTGCCCAGACACTCACCGACCCCTACTCCATGCAAACTATGATCGTCTCGGTATCAGATGCCTTGGTCAGCGATCAGAAGGCACCACTGTATTTCCTTGTGGGCAACAGCGGCTGGATGGCCAGCCCGGTGACAACTTCGGTCACAGAAGGCAAGGCATTTACCAGTACAGGCGACAGCGACAACGTGGGTGCCGCGTTGAAGGCGGGTTACGTCATGATCAACGTCGGCACCCGTAGCCGGGGGGCGCGCGCCGAAGACGGCACTTGGACGGGAAAAGCCCCTGCGCCAGTGGTCGATGCCAAAGCAGCAATTCGCTATTTACGCCTCAACGACAGCGCGATGCCGGGTTCAGCAGAGCGCATTATTGTCACTGGCACCAGCGGGGGTGGTGGCTTGACGGCTGTCGTCTCGGCTAGCGGCAATAGTGTGGACTTTTTACCGTTCCTAGCCGAAATTGGTGCCGCCGGTATAGCAGGCTCCGGTGCCACAGCCACCAGCACCCTCAAAGATGATGTCTTTGCCGCCGTTGCTTACTGCCCGATCAACAATCTGGGTAATGCCGATGCGGGTTACGAGTGGGAATATAACGCGACGCGCACGGACAGCAACACGCCCTCCTTGAACAACGTGGCTTACTCTGCCGGCCCGCAAGTAAACGCCTCATTTGCTTTGAAAACCATTTTTCCGGCCTATCTCAATAATCTGGCCCTGACACTGGAGAATGGCATGGCATTAAACGACAGCAGCTTAAAAGGTGCCACGCAAGCCTTGCTCAAGGCTGAAATTGAGCGTCAGATCGCCAAGGGCACCGCAGTTCCGACGCTAGGCGGGAATTTTTCATTAAGAGTCGGTGGTCGTCCGGGCGTTGCACCCAGCACGAAAAACATCGTTAACGACTGGCTGACACTCAGTGGCAGCGGCACCAGTGCTACGGTGACTAATATCGATTACGCCAAGTTCCTTGCGTTTGTGGCAACGATCCAGTCCTTGAAATCGGTCGTTGCCTTTGACGCGGTGGGTGTCACCGGGAACACTGCCATTTCGGGCGAAACGAACTTGTTTGGCTCTGCCAGCGTGCAATACTCCAACTTTAACGAATGGACTTGGGCCAACAACAGCATCACGGGCGATGGCTCCGGCATTGATGATACGGGGGTGAGTTGGACGCAATACTTGTTGAATTCTAACAATAATTTGGCAACCCAGCTCAAGCTCATCAATCCGCTGTCTTACCTCAATACCGTGGCTGATACAGCACCTTATTGGTATGTGCGTCATGGCATGATTGACCGTGACACCTCCTTTGCGATGCAAAGCCTTTTATACTACGCCATTAAAAATGACGCATCCGTCAGGGACGTGAGTTACGCAATGCCCTATCTTGTTTCTCACAGTGGAAATTATGATGTTCAGGAAGCCTTTGCGTGGATCAAGTCCAAGGTGGCAGCAAATCCCTGATCCGACCCCGCCCGCGTAGCTTCCGAATGTCGCTACGCGGGCTTTTTCATTTAAACTGCTTGAGTATAACATGCCTTTCTCCATTTTATGCTTCTTAAATCGGTGAGTTTAACATCTTTTTTAGATTTCATTAGTATAGAGACGCATTTTCGCGTCTCTATTTTTGGATAAAAAAAATGAAACTAACTCAAGCGTAAATAACGTAATGGTGGATGTTTCAACACGCCATAAGTGCCTAATAATCCCGCTAAACCAATTCCAAACATCCCGCCGAATATGCCAATAAGCCATAATGTAGGATTAAAATGATAACTTAATTCAAACACATAAATAGCCAACACATAACTAATCAATCCCGAGGCACTCGCCGCTAACAATCCCGCCAACCCCCCTAAGGTCATAAATTCAGCCAATAAAGCCGCTAAAATCTGCCCTCGCGTCGCGCCTAATGTGCGCAGTAACGCACTTTCATACAACCGCTCTTCATGCGTGGCCGCAATCGCCGCATATAACACAATAATTCCCGCTATTAACGTAAATAAAAACACATATTGTATCGCTAAACTGGCTTTATCAATGACTCCGCGCACTTGCTGCATTAATGCTTTTAAATCAAACAAAGTAATAGAAGGGAATTGCCGCACCAAATGAACTGACCATTCTCGCTCATTGGGCAAATGAAAACTGGTGACATAAGTCCGCGGTAAATTCTCGGTTAAATCAGGCGTGCCTAAAACAAAAAAATTCACATTAAAAGACTCCCATTCTACCGTGCGTAAACTGGTAATGGTCGCCGTCACCGATTGTCCCCCAACGAGAAAAGACAACGTGTCGCCTAATTTTAAATCAAATAATCGTGCAAACCCTTGTTCTACTGATAATTCTTGTGTCGCACCTGCTGACCAAAATTCTCCTGCAACCACTTGATTATCCGCGGGTAAAGTGGCGTGGCTGGATAAATTAAAAGTGCGCAATAACATGCGTTTGGCGCGAGGATTATCATAATCATTCACATCTAATTCGCGCCCATTAATCGCCACAAATCGCCCAACGACCATTGGAAATAATCCCGTATGTTTAATTTCAGATTGCGTTAAAAATTGATCAAAATCAGATAAAGATTCAGGCTGAATATTAACCGCAAAATAATTAGGTGCTTCTTCAGACAATCGCCCTTGCCATGCGTTTAATAAATCAATCCGCACAATGGCTAATAATAATAACGCCATCATTCCCAAACCAAAAGCCGTTAATTGCACACTGCTAGAACGCGCTCGCCGAGATAAATTAGCCAAACCAAATCTCCAGCTAATGTGCGTGCTTTCTCGCAGATGTTTCAAACTGAAAACCAATAAACTCGCTACCAGTAATAATAATGCTAATGTAGCCAAAGTGCCTATAATAAAAGTAAGGGCTAATCTCCATTCTCCCGCCTGCCATAACATCAGCACACTCATGGCTAAAATAGCCAAGCCTAAAACTTGCCAAACTTGCGGCGGTGTCACTGTTATATCTTGTCGTAAAACCCGTAATGGAGATACCGAATGGATTTTTAATAACGGCGGCAATGCAAAACCAAATAAAGTAATAAATCCCGTCATTAATCCTAAAATAAGCGGATAAACAGAAGGTGAAGGTAATTCTGGACGATTTAAGAATTGCGTTAATAAATGCACCAATCCCATTTGTGCCAATAAACCCAATAAACAACCTAATAAGCCACCCAATATCCCTAAAAGTAATAAACGGTATAAATATAACCGCAAAAGAAACCCTTGTGTTGCCCCCAAACAACGCATAATGGCACTGGCATCGACCTGTTTACGGGCAAATTGCTGCGCAGCCACCGCAATCGCCGCGCCCGCTAAAATCACCGCCACCAAAGCCGCTAAACTTAAAAAACGATCTGCCCGCTCAATTGCACTGCGCAATTCAGGTTGCGCATCGTTTAAATCTTCAATTCGTTGGGCAGAATTTAATTGTGGTGTTAGCCATTGGCGATATTTTTCTAAGGCTTGTTCTTGCCCTGCAATTAATAAACGATATTGCACCCGACTGCCTTCGCCAATTAATCCTGTTTTAACCACATCCGATAAATTCATTAATACTCGTGGTGCAAATTGACTAAAAAAACCACCGCGATCAGGTTCATAAGTTAAAATACCAGACACCTTAAATGATTGCGTACCAATACTTAATTGATCTCCTATTTCAATCCCAAATTGATGCAATAAACGAGATTCTAACCAAATTTCTCCTTTTTGCGGTAATTGATCCGTAATGGCATCAGCCGCATCCAATGAAATCGCATAACGTAATTGTCCGCGTAAAGGATAATGTTCACTCACCGCTTTAATCGCCGTTAAAACCGTGTCATCTTCATGTAAAATCACACTAGGAAAAGACAATGTTTTAGCTGTCATTAATCCTTCTATTTGGGCTTGTTCTGACCATTCATCAGGAAAATCTTGGGCAGAAATAACGACAAAATCAGCCGCTAATAATTCCGCACCTTGTTGTTCAATTAACTGATAAATTTTATCGGTAAAAAAGCCCACCGCAGTCACCGCAGAAACCGCAATCATTAAGGCCAAGACCAGCACGCGCAATTCAGTATTGCGCCAATCCCGATAAAAGTGTTGCCACGCCATTTGCCATGCGTTCATTCGGCCTCCTGCAATTGACCTTGATTTAAATAACAACGACGATCACAATGCTGGGCTAATTTAGCATCATGCGTCACTAAAATTAAAGTCGTGCCTTGTTCTTGTTTTAAAGAAAATAATAAATCAATAATTTTCTGTCCCGTTTGTTGATCTAAATTGCCCGTTGGCTCATCGGCAAATAACACGCTGGGTTGTGCCGCAAAAGCCCGCGCCAAAGCCACCCGCTGTTGTTCTCCTCCTGATAATTGTGAGGGAAGGTGTTTTAAACGCGAGATTAAACCCACTTGCTCTAAAATTGAAATGGCTTTATTTTTCACGCCATCAATGCCCGCTAATTCCATCGGTAACATGACATTTTCTAAAGCCGTTAATGCAGGTAATAAATGAAAAGATTGAAAAACAAAACCTACGCGGCCTGCACGTAATTGCGCTCGTTGATCTTCGTTTAATTCGGTGATATTTTGTCCAAACAAAGACACATAACCTTGCGTCGGTTGATCTAATCCTGCTAATAAACCCAATAAAGTGGATTTACCCGAACCTGACGCGCCCAAAATCGCCACGGCTTCATGCGCATCAATAGATAAATTAACGGCATTCAGTAATGTTAAAATTCCTTCTGGGGCGTGGACTTGTTTACCCAGTGCCACTGCACTGACAATGGTTTCTTTTGTCACGGTGTGATTCCTTTCTGTTAATGAAAACTATCGACATTTCGCAATATTGTTGTTAAACTCGTGATGTATTTTCTGGGTTTAGATACTTTATTCTTATTAATATTCAACGCTTATCATTATGATTTATAATACCATTATTTCCAGCGAAATTTTAGCCGATCATTTATCCGATCCCAATTGGGTGATTATCGATTGTCGTTTTAGTTTGACCGATGCAAAAGAAGGGGAGCGTTTATATCGCACGGCGCATATTCCCTTTGCGCATTATTTGGATTTAAATCAAGATTTATCTGCCCCCAAAACGGCGACAACAGGTCGGCATCCGTTGCCTGACGCGCAAACGCTGGCTCACAAGTTAGGTCAATTGGGGATTGATCGCCACACACAAGTGATTGCTTACGATGCTGACGGGGGATTTTTTGCGGCGCGGCTGTGGTGGTTGTTGCGCTGGCTTGGACATCCTGCGGTGGCGTTATTGGATGGGGGATTGCCCGCGTGGCAGGCGGCGGGTTACGCGTTGACAGATGAAGTTGTTGCGCGCGAAGGGCGGGTGTTTGCTGCACAACCTGATGCGCATCAATGGGTTGATATGGCGGCGATTGAAGCCTTAGATTTCAAGCAATATTGTCTGCTTGATGCTCGGTCGGCGGAGCGTTTTCGCGGTCAGCAAGAAACGCTTGATCCGATTGCAGGTCATATTCCTGGTGCGCAGAGTGTGCCTTGTGGTGGCAATTTGGATGCACAACAAAAATTTTTATCGCCTGATTTGTTGCGCCAGCGTTTTACTGAAATTTTGGATGGGCATGATGCTTCGCAAGTGATTTGCATGTGTGGTTCAGGGGTTACGGCTTGTCATAATCTGTTGGCGATGGAGATTGCGGGCTTGGGTGGGGCGCGTTTGTATGTCGGCTCGTGGAGTGAATGGATTACAATACCCACGCACGCGGTGGCAACGGAGTAGAACATTTGCCCTTAATTCCTCTCCTTTAGGAGGGGAATTAGGTCTCAATTAAAAAGGTTTATTCTCATGAAAAAAAACAATATTATCTATTTTATTTTATGTATTTTATTAGGACTGATTTTATATTTATTTAATCAGGCTTCGATGGCTGAATTAGCAGACACAGAACTGCAACAAATCCGTTTGCCATTGACTGCGCCATTAACCACATTTAATCCCAGTCAAGCCACGATAGAAAGTGATTTACAATTAACGGCTTATTTATTCTCAGGCTTGACCCAATTAAATCCAGAAACTTATCAAATAGAACCTGCATTAGCCCAACGTTGGTCAATCAGCAATAACGGCTTACATTATATTTTCCATTTGCGTCCGCAATTACGCTGGAATAATGGAGAACCAATCACTGCACAAGATATGGTAGATACTTTGCATTTTCATTTAAAACCTGAAAATAAAATGCCTTTTGTTCATTGGCTTTATCCATTAAAAAATGCTCAAGCGATTCATCAAGGAGAATTAGAAGATTTTACCCAATTGGGTGTGCGGGCATTAGATCAAGAAACATTAATGTTTACTTTAATGCAACCTACGCCTTATTTTTTAACTTTAACCAGCTTAATGCCTTATATGCCATTGCCTGCTGTTTTATTAAAAACAGAAGCAACTCCTTTAAACGACATTAAACAATTACCGACCAGTGGCCCTTATCAATTGAGTCATATTGCAGAGGGAGTGATTAATTTAACGCCTAATAATAATTTTTTTAACCCGATGCAAGCCAAAATTCCTCATTTAACATTACAATGGGTTAATCCAGAAATTGACTTAATGATATTAGCCAAGACCAATACAAATACTGATCAATCTATGTCTTATTCTTTAACCCAGCATTATATTCCTCAATTCTGTACGGTTTCTTATTTGTTTAATATCCAAAAATTCCCGATGGATCAAGCCTTAATTCGTAAAGCGATCAGTGCCAGTATTGATCGACAATTGGCATTAGATTTACTGAATAAACCACATAGCCCTGCGTTTCATTTTACGCCACCGTTATTATTGGGCGAAACAGAAAAAATACCTGAACCTTTTGGCATTTCTTTTGACCCAGAAGCGGCTCAATTATGGTTAGATAAAGTTAATACCGAGTTACAATTGGAAGATAAATGGCCAGTGATAACTTTATTATTACCAGATGAAGCAGAATCGATAAAAATTGCAGAAACCATTGCGCACTCATTAAAATATCATTTGAATTTAACGCTAGAATTAAAACCTTATGCCACTGCGGATTATTTGCAGCATATTGCTCAAGGCAATTGGGAGAGTGATTTATTACAACTGACGTGGTGCGGCGATTATCCCGATGCGCACAGTTGGTTATATGATGTGTTAAATACGGCGTTATTGTCTCCATTAATGACGGATAAATATACTAATATTATTGCCTTAATGCAACGCTCTTTATCTTTATCTGCGTCGCCGCAACGCTATGAATTATATCAATATGCAGAACATTTTCTAATCGAACAAGAAGCTATATTTTTACCATTATACTTTTTAAATCACCGTTATTATATGGATTCTGTATTAAAAATGGCTCATTTAAATCCGTTTAATGGGTCATGGTGGATACAATAAATGTCTCAAGTTAAATTGCCTTTATTAAAACTGCGTAAAGATTTACAATTTTCTTTACAAAGTTATGGCAATCAAGCCTGTTATTTATTAGAAGACCCTGTAAATGCCACTTACTTTCGTATTGGATTAGACGAATATCAATTATTACAGGCTTTAGATGGCGAAAAAGATGGGGAGTTATTAATCGCTCAACATCTAGGTAATTTAGACCCACAACAATTACCATTATTAGTGCATTGGTTAATTCAAAACCAATTGGTTTATATAAAAATAAACGACACATGGCAATTGTCTGATGCGAAAAAAGATAAATTCCAAGTTTTAGCGCAAGCATTAAACTGGCTATTTATCAAAATTCCTTTAGGCAGTCCAGATCGTTTATTGGCTTATTTACTGCCTTATTTACGTCCGTTATTAGGTTGGAAATTTTTTGTGATTTGGCTGTTGGTGGTCATTACAGGATTGTGGCAAATGGCCAGTCATTTTGATCGCTTTACCCAAGCGGCCGATCAGTTATTATCCATTCATAATGCAGCTTATTTAATTGCGGCATGGTTAATCATTAAAACATTACATGAATTATTTCATGGTTTAGTCTGTAAAAACTATGGGGGTTATATTCATCAAGCAGGCATTATGTTGATTTTATTTGCGCCTATTGGGGGTTATGTCAATGCCACCTCAAGTTGGAAATTAACGTCTCGTTGGCAGCGAATTCATGTGTCTTTTGCGGGGATGTATATTGAATTATTTTTAGCGGCAATGGCGGCGTGGATATGGGTTTATACTGAAACAGGACAGCTTAATTTTTTAGCTTATAATGTCATTGTTATTGCCAGTATTGCTACGTTATTATTTAATGCTAATCCTTTAATGCGTTTTGATGGTTATTATATTCTCACGGATATGGTGAATATTCCTAATTTATATACCTTAGGACAAAAATATGTTATTTATTTAAATCAACGTTATGTGCAAGGGCGAAATATTCCCGATCCTTTGCAACATCAAACGCGAGCATGGTTTATTCGTTTTTATGGAATCAGTGCGTTAATTTGGCGATGGTTGGTGACCATTACTTTAGTGGTATTGGCACATTTATTATGGCATGGTGCGGGCTTTATTTTAGCGGTATTGGCCGCAGTTGCGATGGTGATATTGCCGTTGTTGCGTTTTGCGCTGCAATGGCCGCAATTACCGCAACGCACTGCTATTTTAACGCGCCTTTTTTTTATTTTTGGCATCGCTGGCGCGGTTATTTTTCTTTTCCTGCATACCCATTGGTCGCCGCGTTTGATTGTGCCTGCGGTGGTGGATTATGCGCAGGAAACGGTGATCCGTGTGGATACCTCAGGCACGTTACGCGAAATTTTAGTACAAACAGGACAGACGGTTAAACAAGGTGATTTATTATTAATCTTGGAAAATCCTGATTTAAAAACGAATTATGATGATTTACATCAGCAAATTAAAATTATTGAATTAAAGCAACAACAGTTATTGCAACAACAGCATTTAGCTGAATATCAAGCTGAAGCAGAAAAATTAGTGGAATTGCAGCGTAAAATGCGCGAATTAGAACAGCAAATAAAAGCCTTAATGTTGCACGCGCCACACGATGGACAGGTGTTAATGGGACGGTTAGAGGACAATTTGCAGCGTTATTTAACTCGCGGCACTGAATTATTCAGCATTGCAGAGGCCAATCGTTTTCACATTATGCTGTCTATTGCGCAGCAAGATATTGACGCATTCCGCGGTCAAGAAGGGGCTTTGATTCATTTTATGCGCGACAGCGATCCGCATCAACAATGGCAAGCGCATTTGGTGCAAATTAAACCCACCGCCAGCTCCACCATTGATTATCCTGCATTAACCGCTTTAGGCGGCGGCCAATTGGCTGTGAAACGGCGCGCAGAACCAACAGAAAATCAAGGCAATAATCCACAAGAATTATACGAACATTTACAACCCCGTTTTGTGGCCATTGCTGAATTTAAAACCACTCCCCATTTACCTGTTTTTACCGCCGGAGAAACGGGACAAATCGCATGGATGTCACCAAGCCAAACGTTATGGCAATCTTTGCAATCGAGCGTAGCGCGTTATTTACAGGGAATTATCGATCAGTCCCAATGGTGACAAGAAATGTGAGAACAGCCAGCGCATGAGAGGCTCAATCGCGGTCAGTCTTTACAGCGTGGGGGATTTCTTTTATTCTTGCTGTGGCGTGATGGGCTACCCGATTTTAGGACGTTTGCAAAAAAATAGGCAGTATTTTCACTTTACAACTTTACAGTATCAACAACAGCCCTTAGAATGTACACACCTAAACGATAAAAAAAAACAATGATGACAATTAGGTGCGACAGCAGTCTCAACCGTTGAGGCCACGCTTGAAATAACATCAATTCCTGAATACAAACCCCAATCACTTATCCACCCGCTTACTCAAGGAAAACAGTAAGTTAGAACAAAGGAGCGCAAACCTATGAGCAAAGTCTATGATATCCTCCCCGACGCAGCCGCACGGGCATTGATCAACAATGATCAATATCTGGAAATGTACGCCCGTTCGGTCAACGATCCAGAGGGTTTCTGGGCAGAACAAGCCGAAAAATTCGTGACTTGGTTCAAAAAATGGGACAAAGTTCAAGACAACGACTATTTTGAAGGTCGAATTCGTTGGTTTGAAGGCGCAAAGGTCAATGTTTCCTACAACTGTTTAGATCGCCATTTGGAAACTCGCGGCGATCAAACCGCTATCATTTGGGAAGGCGACTCTCCCGATGAAGCCAAACACATCACCTACCGCCAATTGCACGAAGAAGTTTCTCGTTTAGCCAATGCCCTGAAAAACTTGGGCGTTAAACGCGGAGATCGAGTTTGTATTTATCTGCCCATGATTCCTGAAGCGGCTGCGTCCATGTTGGCGTGTACTCGGATTGGGGCGATCCATTCTGTCGTCTTTGGTGGTTTTTCTCCTGACGCATTGCGGGATCGTATCCAAGATTCCGATTGCCAAGTGGTGATCACTTCTGATGAAAGTATGCGCGGTGGCCGCCGTGTTCCCTTGAAAGCCAATGTGGATAAAGCCTTAGAAAGCTGCCCCAATGTTCGTACTTCTATTGTCGTTAAACGCACTGGCGGCAATGTGGCATGGAAAGAAGGGCGTGATGTGTGGTATCACGAGCAATTGGCTGCGGCTTCACCGGATTGTCCTGCGGAAGAAATGGATGCCGAAGACCCCTTGTTTACACTGTACACTTCAGGTTCTACCGGTAAACCCAAAGGTGTTTTACACAGCACCGGGGGTTATTTGTTATTCACCGCCATGACGCACAAGTACATTTTTGACTACCATGACGGTGATGTTTATTGGTGTACTGCGGATGTGGGTTGGGTGACGGGGCATTCTTACATTGTTTACGGACCGCTGGCGAATGGCGCAACCACGTTAATGTTTGAAGGCGTTCCGACTTATCCTGATGCTGGCCGTTTCTGGCAAGTGGTTGATAAACATCAAGTTAATATTTTCTACACCGCACCCACCGCGATTCGTTCGTTGATGGGACAAGGTGAAGAATTGGTGAAGAAAACCAGCCGTAGCAGCTTGCGTTTGTTAGGTAGTGTGGGCGAACCCATTAATCCTGAAGCGTGGGAATGGTATTATAATGTGGTCGGTGAAGGCCGTTGTCCTATCGTGGATACGTGGTGGCAAACGGAAACCGGTGGCATTTTGATTACGCCATTACCCGGTGCGACTAAGTTAAAACCCGGTTCAGCCACTCGTCCTTTCTTCGGCGTTGTCCCTGCGTTGGTCAGCAATGAAGGCGAAGTGTTGGAAGGCGCGACAGAAGGTAACTTGGTAATTACCCGTGCGTGGCCAAGCCAAATGCGCACCATTTATGGCGATCACCAACGCTTTATCGACACTTATTTGAAAACCTATCCCGGCACTTATTTCACAGGTGACGGCGCACGTCGAGATGAAGACGGTTATTACTGGATTACAGGTCGTGTGGATGACGTGATCAACGTGTCAGGTCATCGGATGGGAACAGCTGAAGTAGAAAGCGCATTAGTGCTGCATGAGTCTGTTGCTGAAGCGGCTGTAGTCGGTTATCCGCATGATATTAAGGGACAAGGCATTTATGCTTATGTCACACTGATGGTTGGCGTTGAACCCAGCGAAGCCTTACGTAAAGAATTGGTGCAATTGGTACGTAAAGAAATCGGCCCCATTGCCAGCCCTGACGTGATTCAATGGGCACCCGGTCTGCCTAAGACCCGCTCTGGTAAGATCATGCGTCGGATTCTGCGTAAGATCGCTGCCAACGAGATCGATGCGTTAGGTGATACTTCTACGCTGGCTGATCCAACTGTTGTACAGGATTTGATCGAAAATCGCGCCGTGAAATAATCACAGGGGAGTAACAAAAAGGGACAACCTGTTTTGGGTTGTCCCTTTTCTTTTGGACGTGGGAAATTTTCAGAAATTATCAAGTTAATGAATTTTAACGAGTTTTTCTGGCACGACCGCGTGTGGATGCAGGGCGCGCTGGGGCGGTGGCTTTTTCTGCTATTGTTTTAGCGGGTTCAACTTGAATTTCACTTTGAATCTCAACAGGCGCAGTGCTGACAGTGGCTTCAGCCGTGGTGACGGTTTCAACAACCGCCGTGGTGACTTCTTCTGTCACTGTGGTGACGACTGCTGGAGTCATGTCGATGACCGCTTGTTCTGCTTGTGCGACTGTTTCGGCAGCGGCAGCAACAGCAACAATGGGCGCGGGTGTAGCCATCTGTTCTAAGGCTATTGTCTCACGTTCTGCTTCGGGGCGTGTCCATTGGTTGCGCAGGGATTGCAAGTTTTTTTGATATAACTTGCTCATCTCTTGGCGGGCATCCATGACAATTTCAAAAGTCACGCGAAAATTATTTAACAATTTTTTGTTAAATTCTTGTAACAATTCCGTTTGTGTGGTTAATGTGCTTTGGAGATCGCGTGGCGGCCGGGTAAGGGTTTGCATCTGTTTGATGCCGCCTTCCATGTAAATTCCCATGATGTCCATTTGTTGCTGGCTGAGGCTCATCATCAAGTTTTTATTGACGGTACTGGTCTTTTTTACCGACTCAGCGACGGTCTGATTGAGACGAGACCATTGCACGAATTGCATTTCCATAGATCGCTCCTAAAAGAGTGGAAGGTTATGTTTGAAAGACGGGTGTGGGTTGGACTGGATTTTTTGTTGCATTGCACAATTTATAGCCCAATTTGGACACGCTGTCAAGTTTTAATTGTGTTTGATCAGCAAGTTGTCAGCATTATTGGCTGGTCTTCTCTGATGTGGACTTGCTTTTGTGCATAGCAGCAAAAAAGTTCAGTCCTAAAATTTTTTGGCTAAATTAAGCACCCAAACAGAAATAATCTCGATCTGAACCGCTTTTTAGTCATTAGCGCGCTCATGATCGCCTTACATGCTAAATGCTAACGTTTTAAGGAAAATCCATGTACAATGCCATAGGTCGTGAAAAGATGTTAAGCGGCTTTTTGTAACGGAATAGAATTTGCGTTGTAAAAAAAACATTCGCTAAAATTAAAGTGTTTGTTGATAAATTTTTTGTGGTTTTTAATAGGCGTATAATAAAACATGGAGCGATCATGAGCATTAATCAAATTTGTACTGACATTGTCAAAGATGTAGATTCAGCTTTAGGCTGTGCGGTGGTGGATTTAAGCAGTGGTCTATTACTGGGCGTATCGCATAATGTGCCTTATTTTACCCAATCTTATTTAGATGCGGTGGCTGCGGCTGCGGTGGACATGTTTCGCGGCCGCACCGTCAGCGCGGTTGAAGACATGATTGCCAATATGCGCGGCATAAAACGGGTCAATTATATTAAAGAAGTGCAAATGACCACAGACAATACCTATCATTTTATGACCATTATCCCAGATAAACCCGACGCATTAGTGGTATTAATTACCAGTCGTAAAGCCAATTTAGGCATGGGTTGGGCATCGTTACGCCGTTCGTTGGGTAAACTCGCGCCATTATGCCCTTAATCGTTGGGAGAATGGTGGGATTGGGATAATGCTTTTTAATAAAGCATTATCCCTTATTTATTAGCGTGCGATAATTTTTTTATAGGATAACAAAAATGTGGTTTAAAAATGTTCA
The DNA here is from genome assembly GCF_002149925.1 of Thioflexithrix psekupsensis. Taxonomy (NCBI): domain Bacteria; kingdom Pseudomonadati; phylum Pseudomonadota; class Gammaproteobacteria; order Thiotrichales; genus Thioflexithrix; species Thioflexithrix psekupsensis. Next base: position 173,287 of record NZ_MSLT01000012.1, read on the forward strand.
CTTTTACCGTTTCTTAAAACCCATCACATTAACAGAACAGATTTTACAAGATCGTTTAAAAACGGCGTTATTTCGTCCTTGTGGTCAATTGGAGATGGAAAGTACGGGGTGGGTGTCTCCATTTGGACGGGAATCAGAGGCATTCACGCTGGCGTATCAAGGTTGTTTTCTGGTGACGGCAAAACGACAAGAACGATTGTTACCCGCTTCAGTGGTGCAAGAGGTATTGGCAGAGCGAATTGAAGCCATTGAAATGCGAGAACAACGCAGGGTTCGCGGTAAAGAAAAAAAAGCCTTGCAAGAAGAAATTATCCGCGAATTAATTCCCCAAGCCTTTACCCGTTCTCAAAAAATGCAGGCTTATATTGATACGAAAAATGGCTGGCTTATTCTAAACACCAGCAATCGTAAAAAAGCCCAAGATATGATTCAATTATTGCGGCAAACGTTGGGAACTTTGCCTGTGGTTGTGCCACAATTTAAGCATCCTCCAGCAACGGTTTTAACGCAATGGTTAGCCACTCAAGATTATCCGTCTGATTTTGCCTTAGCCGATGCCTGCCAATTGGTGGATACGGGAACGGAGGGCGCAACGGTGAGTTGTCGTCATCAGGATTTGTCCGCAGAGGAAGTTCATGGGCATTTGAAAGCAGGTAAAGCGGTGAATCGTTTGGCGTTAATATGGGCTGATCGCTTGTCTTTTGTCATTGATGAAGAATGCGTCATTAAACGCCTGCAAATGGAAGAAATCGACACAGACGCAGATCAATCAAGTGAGGTCAGTGTTCAAGAAACACTGCCTCACGCTATCAATGATGCGCAACAATTAGAAGCGGATTTTATTTTATTAACAGCCGAATTAACCGCTTTAATACAACGCCTCATTGTCGTCTTTGGCGGCGAAAATGAAGCGGCCTATCAGCAAATGGAACAGAGCGTTTAAAATACTGTTAAAAATAAACATTACTGTCCATTAATTCCTCCCGAAAAACTCACTTCAACAGACCCCCCACTGTCTTCTGCTCCCGCGATGCGCACAGTTATGGTTGCACTGCGGGGTTCTGGGGGCGGGGCTTCCGTGCTGGTTTGTACTTCGCTGGCTAACGTGAAAACCAAGTTTTGATGTCCGCGTCCGATACCGTCTTCAAAAACCAATTCTGTCGTACCACCCAATATTCCCGCTGTGGTAGAAACAGTAAAACGAGTTCCACCCACTAAGCGATTTCCCCATTGATCCGCGACAGATTGCACGACAAAACGCAAACTGCCCCCCACAGGAATAGAGAAATGATTGGGGTCTTGTCCATCGGCTAAAGTCACGATTAACTGACTGGGACGGTCGGAAAATAGTATTCGCATCGCCCGCCAAATCACTGTGCTATTTTGATACACGCCATCAGGGCCGTCAAAACGCCCGTTACCATTGACATCAATGTAAAATTCTCCGTCGTCATAAGTGCCATTATCATTCGCCTCAATGTAAGGCTCGCTTAAATCACCGCGCCCCGTTATGATTTCACCAAAATCCCAGCGTCGATTGCCATTGGCATCGGTGTAGCCTAATTCTGTGTGTCTATCTACATCAAAATCGAATACACCATTACCATTGGCATCGATAAAACTTTCGCTGCCTGTGGTATAAGCCACTACGGTAGAGAGTCCGGGATTGCCACACAGTGAACTACCTACGGTGGGATTACTCACCAAAGCAAAGCGACCGCTACATTCATAACTTGCTCCTAAAATACTTTGTCCGATATGGCGCGACGTGGGTAATCCACCCAACAACGGTGGCGCAGGATTCGCTGTTTGTAAAACAGCAGTAGCTTGTCCCCATTGCGTCGTTTCAGAGAATGCGCCCGTGCCAATACTTGTCCCAATCGTTCCACCTTCAGTGACAAAACTCACTCGCGTCCCATCAGGAACAATATTACCAAAACGATCCGACACATAGGCAGTCACTTTGTTTTGTATGCCAAAACGCACTCCGCCCGCAATGTTTAATCGTTCCGCGGCTAAAGACAAGCGATCTCCATCAGGTAATCCACCAACGACCAATACACGTGCAGTCGTGCTAACCTTTTCCACTTGGGCGATGACATCCACGCCGCCCGCCACCGAACCACTGCGCAAGGTCACAGCCACTAGAGCTTGATGATTGGTGTAAGCGGTTAATTCCGATTGACTAAATTCTTGGCCAACAGATAAGGCTTCACCGCCGTTTAATCGGGTTTTACTCAAAGAAAAGCGCACTGCCGTGCCATCGCTGACTTGATTGCCCAAACCGTCTTTTACTCGAAAAGTGATCAAGCTGGTTTCAGGCGCGCCACTGTCTGCAATACCAATGGTAGCAGGTTCTATGCTGGCCACTTCAATTAAACCCGCACTGGTAGGCAGTACATTGATCGTCGTGCGGGCGACAGTGCCTGAATGCTCTACAGAAATAGTGACTGTTCCTGCTCGCGTATCAGCAGTGAATACAGCTTGAGCTTGTCCTGCTTGGTCGGTGATGACTTCTGGCGTAATTGTTCCCATCCCATCAGTAAAAAAGCGCAGGGGTGTGCCTGCGGGCATGGGATTATTTTGGGCATCGCGGGCAATCGCGGTGATGGTGGCTTTACCGTTAATGGCGACTTCAGTGACATCACGGCTTAATTCTATGGTTTCAGTTTGATTCGAGAAAAAAGTCAGTTGAGAACGCGCCGCCGGTAACGCATCGGCACTGGCTAAAACTTCCGAATCACCCATTGTATATTGTCTAGCCTCAATCATGGCTTGACCGCTGCGATCAGTATTCACACGAAAAGGGTCTAACAATGCCTCACCGCTGCCTAAGCGGAAATTTAAGGGAACACCGGCAATCCCTACATTTTCAAAATCAGACAAATAAGCGGTTAATCTCACTAAACTTGCAACAGAGGCGCGTTCTGCGGGGGGGGTTAAACGCACTGACGCGCCAAAATATAAGGGTAAAGTTTGTTGTGCGGTGGCGGCTTGTACCGTCACACGCACATTCGCACCGCGAGGACTGTTGACACGCACACTCCATTCGCCCTGCGCATCGCTAACTCCACGTGAAGCACTCAATTGTGCGGGAGAAGGTTGACCATTTAGATCGGACAATTTGATTTCAATGTCTTGCCCACTGATCGGCAAGCCTTTGTCATCGGTAATTTTAGCGGTAATGGTCGCTGTTTGTTGTACAGTTAAAACCGTAGCAGTACTGGAAATGGCTAAACGACGACGACCTTCTTGGAAATTTGCTTGAAAAAACACTTCAGCATCCGCAGTCAAACCGCCCGCACTGGCGCGTACTATCGCTTGACCGCCATCATTAGCCACATCAGTGACTTTAATTTTAGCCGTACCATCGGCGGCTGTTTTGACTTGGCGACTGGACAGGCTTTCATGATTACTATTCACAAAACTAAATTCAATATTCTGATCCGCTAATGGCGCGTTATTGCCATCTTTAAGTAACGCGGTTAATTCAGTTTCCACAATTGTGTTAATAGACTGGGGAATAAGCGATAATAATGCGCCAAAAAATAACTCAATGGTTTGGCTAATTGATCCGCTATTGACCCGCACTAATACCCGCTCTGGAGCTTGACTGCTGACAGTAAAAATAACTTGTCCATTGATGTCCGAAACCGTAGGTACTTGTCCCAAAGTGGCTGAACCTGAAACGCTGACACTCGCAGGTGTATTGGGAAGGAGTCGGTATCTGGTGACAAAAACGCCATTTTCTAATTTTTCAAATGGTTCGCCTCTTAATGTTGCAGTCACTTGAATCGTGCCACCCAATCCCACCAAAGTTCGATCTGCGGTTAAATCAATAACTGTAGTTAATGCGGCAAAAGAGATTTCTACCGTCTGACTGCGCACGCCGTCGGCAATGGCAGTCACTTTAAACGTTTCCGCTTGGCTGTTGACTACTGTGGTACGAAAAATCCCCTCTTTATCTGTAGTTCCTGAAAGCGCACGAAATAAAGCAGAGGTAGAATCACTTTCCAAACTGACAGGAATATCGCTTAATGGCTCATTATTCGCACCGCGAGCAGATACGGTGAGTGTAATTTGAGATACACCATTGGCAGGGCGAAAATTATCTGTCACCACCAAATCCACTTGCTGTACTCGTCGGCTGGCAGTGGGATTGAGAAAGATCAATTGGGCTTCTGCTGCGGTTTGACCGTTTACTAAGGCTTTGACAGAAAAGGTTTCTTCTTGGCGATTGGTCACGGTTACGGTGAAACGGCCGTTGTTATCCGTTACGCCACTTAATGCGCTGAACAAAGCCGAATTAGACCCCGCTGCCAATTCTATTTGTAATCCAGATAAAGCCGATCCATCTGTTTTGCGCGCAATAGCCGCAATAGTGATAGCCGCTTGACCGTTTGCGGCTTGCTGATTATCCGTAACATGTAAAACAACACGCTGTTCTGCATTGACAAAAGTTAAACGCGCCGTACTCACTTCCACTCCATTTGATAATACACGAACCGTCGCCGTTTCCGCCACCGTATTGGTGGCGGTGATGGCCAAGCGGCCGTTGGCATCGGTACGGCCAGACATTTGGGATAAGCGTAATGTGTTTGAAGGGGTGCTAAATTCAATGGGCGTATTGGCTGAAGCCGTGCCGTCTGTTTTGCGGACAATGACTGTTAAAGTAGTGGCACTTTGACCATTGGCAATTGGATTACTTGGATTGACATCCACACTGAATTGTCCTGATTTTTCAGCCACAAACGTTACACGCGCACTGCCCACAGGTTCTTTTCCAATAAACGCATTAACCACTACCGTCTCTGCCACGCGATTGCGCACGGTGATCTGTAAGCGACCATTTTGATCCGTTACACCCGATAATGTACTGAATGAAGCCGTATTTGATTCAGTGGCTAAAGTAATGGGAACATTGGCTAATGGTGTATTATTTTCTTGACGCGCAATCATGGTTAAAGTGGCTTCATCTCGATCATTGGCCAACACTTGTTCGGGAGATACGCTCAAGGCCACCCGCTGACTTGAACTGATAAACGTCACATGACGGCGTTCGTATTCTTGATCATTCACCCGCACCACAACTTCGACTGTTTCGGCGACCGTATTTATTATACGGGTGGTGAAATGCCCCGCGGCATCCGTGACACCAGACACCTCGCTGAATCGTACCGTATCAGAATCAGCCGCCAACTGAATCTCAGCCCCCGACACGCCTAAACGCTTGTCGTCGCGTACGGTGACAGAGAATTGAATTGGACTACTGCCATCGGCGGGCTGTTCATCGTTTGTGACGGTGATGGAAACCAATTGTTGTACTGGTGTGAAGGTTAAACTGGCATTGCCAACAAGATTGCCCTCAATGAACGCATTGACAGTAAACGTTTCGGCCACCGTATTGGTCACTGTCACCGTAAAACGACCATTGGCATCGCTGACTCCAGACAACGCACTGAATACCGCATTATCCGATTGCGGCGCGAGGGCAACAGCCGCACCTGCGCGTAGTGTACCGTCTGGATGTCGAGAAATTACAGTGAGTTGAATTTCTGTACGGCCATCCGCAGGGACTTGATTGTTAATTAATCGGACGGTGTTATTTTCTTGAGGGGTGGTGTCTCCGCTGCCCCCGCCACCACCCAAACATCCTGTTAATAACAGGGCGAATAAGCTGTAGCATAAAAGGCTCACCATCGAATGGCTTGGAAAGGTCATGATGAGTTAAATCCACGGGTTAAGAGGGTTGTGAATGGGCATGGGCTGTTGCTACGGGTGACAATCCGCCCAAACACAAATATTTGGTTTCTAAAAATTCTTCGATACCGTAATATCCGCCTTCGCGTCCGATACCAGAGGCTTTCATGCCGCCAAAGGGAGCGGCTTCGCTGGAAATCATGCCGTCATTAATGCCAATCATTCCGTATTCTAACGCTTCAGCCACACGCCATACGCGGCCAATATCTCGGCTGTAAAAATAAGCTGCTAAACCAAATTCCGTCTCATTGGCTAAGGCGATGGCTTGGGCTTCGGTGTCGAAAGTGAACAAAGGCGCGACGGGGCCAAATATTTCTTCTTTTGCCACGCGCATGTCTGGCGTAATATTCGTTAAAACAGTGGGTTGAAAAAAATACCCGCCCAATTCGTGGCGTTTGCCTCCACACAATACATTTGCGCCTTTTCCGACTGCGTCCGCGACATATTCTTCAACTTTTTCTAAAGCGGCTTGGTTGATCAAGGGACCTTGTTGTGTGCCGGCTTTTGCGCCGTCGCCGACTTGTAAACGGCTAACTTCGGCCGCTAAGGCTGCGGCAAAACGGGGATAAATTCCTGATTGAATGAGAAAACGATTGGCACAAATACAAGTTTGCCCGCTGTTACGGTATTTGGAAGCCAACGCGCCCGCGACAGCCTGTTCTACATCAGCATCATCAAATACAATAAAAGGCGCATTCCCTCCCAATTCCAAAGAGACTTTTTTCACCGTCGTGGCACATTGCGCCATCAATTGTTGGCCGATTTCTGTAGAACCTGTGAAGGACAATTTGCGTACTAATGGATTACGAGTGAGTTCTTCTCCGATGACGCGGGCATCGCCAGTGACTACATTGAATACACCAGCGGGAATGCCAGCGCGGTGTGCCAATTCCGCCAAAGCCAACGCCGATAATGGGGTACTTGAGGCGGGTTTAATCACCACCGTACAGCCTGCTGCCAGTGCAGGCGCGCATTTGCGGGTAATCATGGCACTGGGAAAATTCCACGGCGTGATGGCCGCTGCCACGCCAACGGCTTGTTTAATGACGACTAAGCGTTGACTGGTTTTGGGACTGGGAAGGGTGTCGCCGTACACCCGTTTGGCTTCTTCCGCATACCATTCGACATACGATGCACCGTAAATAATTTCACTACGGGCTTCGGCCAAAGGTTTACCTTGTTCTGCGGTGAGCAGTTGGGCGAGGTCGGCTTGATGGGCGATAATCAGGTCATACCATTGACGTAAAACATTCGACCGTTCTTTTGCGGTTAAAGCCCGCCATGCAGACCCTGCATCGTAAGCCGCACGGATGGCGGTTTGTGTTTCGACCGCACCCAAACGAGGGACGGTGGCGATAACGGCTGCTGTGGCGGGATTGACTACGGTGAGGGTACGTTGGTCGCGGGCTTCACACCATTGTCCGTTGACATAAGCCTGTTGTTTAAATAAGGCATTGTCGCTTAAAATCATATCATGACACCTGTTTTATCAGAATTAAAACAATTAAAACAATAAAAAAATCGCCCTATCAATGACGCTCAATTTATTTTAACTTTTTAATCGGTTCACATTATGCCTACTATTTTTGACAATATTGAACAGAAATTTTTACCTGCATTGCAAAAAAGTTTGCAAGTGGCTTATCGTGCCGATTTTTGTATTGGTTATTTTAGTGTAAAAGGTTGGAAAAATATAGCAAATGATCTGGATCATTTTCAAGGGGGAGAAAATCATTGTTGTCGTGTTTTAATTGGCATGGCACAAACTTATCATGATTGGAAAGTGGATTTTGATTTGGTAGAGGAAGAAATTCCTGATTCAAAAACAATGCGCGCCTTAGAATTAAAAACGGCTGAAGAGTTCCGTTTACAATTGGTGCGGATGCTGCCAACAAATCATATTGAGCGGGAATTAAAGCAGTTATTGCAGCAGTTAAAATCAGCTAAAGTCAAAATTAGATTATATTTACGACATCCCTTACATGCCAAGTTATACTTAACCTATAGAAACGATGATTTTAATCCGCTAATTAGTTATTTAGGCAGTAGCAATTTAACTTTATCGGGTTTATCCAATCAAGGGGAGTTAAATGTAAATGTAGAAACAAAGGAAGCAGGGGAAAAATTAACAGATTGGTTTAATGCCCGCTGGAATGATAATAAAACAGTGGATATATCAGACGCATTAATTCACGCCATCGAACAAAGTTGGGTGGAACAGACGGTGACACCTTACGAGGTTTATTTAAAAATCGCTTATCATCTTTCTGCGGATGCACGAATGGGAATGAAAGAATTTTTTATTCCGCGACAATTTCGGAAAAAATTATTTACTTATCAAGAAAATGCGATTCAATTGGCAGCGCGTCATTTAGAAAAACGTAATGGCGTGTTATTAGCTGATGTGGTCGGTTTGGGAAAAACATTAATGGCAACGGTATTGGCAAAAATCTTTGAAGAAATTCATCGCTTAGAAACATTAATTATTTGCCCTAAAAATTTGGTCACCATGTGGAGTCATTATTGCGATCAGTATTTAAAAATGGTGCGGGTACTTTCTATCAGTCAAGTAGAGAAAGAATTACCCGAATTAAAGCGTTATCATTTGGTGATTATTGATGAAAGTCATCATTTACGTCATCAAGAAGGCAAACGTTATAAAGCCATTCGCAGTTATTTGGTTAAAAATGAAAGCAAAGTTATTTTATTATCGGCAACGCCTTATAATAAAGATTATTCTGATTTAGTGGGACAATTGGGTTTATTTATTGATATGGAAGATCATTTAGAGATTAAACCCAGAAAATTACTCGCTAATCCGACTAAAGAGGAACGTGATTTATTGCGTCATTGCAGTGAATATTCGTTAAAGGCTTTTGCCATCAGTCAACATCCTGAAGATTGGCGCGATTTAATGCGGCTTTATATGGTGCGCCGTACCCGTAGTTTTATTCAGAAAAATTACAGTGAATTTGATGTCGAAAAACAGCGTTATTATTTATTATTAGAGGATAATAATAAAAGTTTTTTTCCAAAACGTCAACCTAAAACATTGCGTTTTCCTGTGATAAAAAATACGGTTTATGCACGGTTAATTAATGAGGACACTATTGAGTTATTAAATAATCTGCATTTACCGCGTTATGGTTTGGGGAGTTACGTCACGCCCACAGTGGATTTAAGCAAAGAAGAACAGCAAATTATTAGCGATTTAAGACGCAGTGGACGGCGTTTAATGGGGTTTTATCGGATTAATTTATTTAAGCGTTTAGAAAGCAGTGAGAAAGCCTTTTTTTATTCGTTAAAACGGCATCTGTTGCGTAATTTGGTCATGCTTTATGCTTTAGAAAATGATTTGTCTGTTCCTCTCGGCACCGAACTTATCGAAATTAATCGTGTTTTAAGTACATTAGAACAAAAAGATAAAGATGAATTTCAATCTAATTTGGCTTCTGATAGCGAATTATTAGACACTTCCATATCGTTGGATCATTTACGTCGCCATGCCAAAGAATTATATGAGTTAGCGCGCTCTGGACAAGGTCAATTTCGTTGGTTATCAGCGCGTCAATTTTCACCATTGTTAATAACGCATTTACAAGATGATGTTAATGTGTTGTTTTCTTTATTCAAGGAGTTTTCACAATTTACTCCAGCGCAAGACAGTAAATTGCAAGTATTAGCGCATTTAATTCAACAGGTTCATCCTACGGAAAAAATTTTAATCTTTACTCAATTTGCAGATACCGCTATTTATTTAGAACAATCTTTATTGGCACAAGGTATTGTTGAATTAGCCGCAGTGACAGGACAAAGCGAATCTCCCAGTGAATTTGCGATGCGATTTAGTCCAAAGAGTTATGAGAAAATTCCTGATGCTGTCGCGCAATTAACTCCATTACGCATTTTAATTACGACCGATGTTTTATCAGAAGGGCAAAATTTGCAAGATGCGGCGATTGTGGTGAATTATGATTTACCATGGGCAATTATTCGTTTAATTCAGCGCGTGGGGCGTGTGGATCGAATTGGACAACAAGCTGATACGATTTTATGTTATTCCTTTTTACCTGATGATGGCGTGGAAAAATTAATTCGTTTGCGACAACGTTTAAAACAGCGTTTGCAGCAAAATGCAGAAGTGATTGGAACGGATGAGGCTTTTTTTGAAGATGATATGAATAAAACAGTTTTATTGGACTTATATCATGAGAAATCTAACGTATTAGAACATGAAAAAGAACAGGAAATTGATTTAGTTTCTGAGGCGCATAATATTTGGTCAAAAGCGATTAAGGAAAATCCATCATTAGAAAAAAGAATTATGAATTTACCTAATCATATTTATGCCAATAAAGCGGCTGAACAAACAGGCACTATTGTCTATTTCAGTATGCCCAATGGCAGCGATATGGTGGCCTTAATTGATGCTCAAGAGCAGATAATCACTGATTCGCCAGAAGCGATATTGCAAGCGGCTTTTTGCACGCCTGATACGCCCGCATTGCCGCGAGATTCTGATCATTTTGAACGGATAAAAGTATTGGCTAAATTGTCGCTAGATGACGCGCAATCATTCTCAGGTTTTCATTTTAAGAGATCGGTTAAAGGACAAGTTTATCGTCGTTTAAGTGATTTTAGAGGTGGCTTATTATTGTATCCGAATATGTCACAGGCTTTAGAATTGTTATTAAAATATCCTTTGTGTATTGATGCTTTAGAGTTATTGCGTGTTAAATTAAAGCAGAATTGCAGTGATGAATCTTTGTTAGAATCGGTGATGTCACTTTTTCAAGAAAAACGTTTATGTGTGGTGCATGAGAATGCAGAAAGTAATGAATTTAGAGTGATTTGTAGCTTGGGATTGCGGGCTTAAAGATGTTGAATTTCTACTTGTTCCCATTTTGCATAAAGATATTCCGCCACTAATCTGCGATGACAAAATTCAGGCGTTTCTTCACTGCATAATAAACAGGAGTTATTTATTATTTTTGGGTCTAAAGTTTCAATTTGGCGAGAAGTCATTAAGTTTATGAATTGCTCTTCATATAATTTCCAATTTTTTGTATTTTTATAAGTTTCTAATATGATTTTAGTGGGTGCGAGATTGGGAAGATGCAAATAGTCAATATTGCAAATTTCTTGCAAGAAAAATTTTAAATCTTCTTTTTTGGTAAATCCTGCAAGTTGTGATGTGTTATTTAAACGGGCATCAATAACGCATTTTACGCCCGCTTTTTTAAGATTTAAAAAAAACTGTTTGGCTGTTTTTTTAGTAAATCCAATAGTGAATATTTTAATCATGCTGCAACTTCTTTCATGGTGTTGTCAGCATAAGCAATTCGTTCTGCTTGAATTTCATAGGCTTTATTAAGTAATTGTTCTCGTGTATTGAACATATCAGATTCAGGTAATTTGCATAAATGTAAAAGACGATCTTCCATGTTATTCTGCGTTTCGGTTGAACCATCAGCATGGATATGTTTCACCAAAATATTTTCATTGTGAAGCTGGCGAGCAACTAAGATGGCACGATGGCACTCAATAGGGTCTTTTTCAGCACATAATAACGCTATAGAATAGCTTTTCATTCCTTTTTTGAGTCTTTCTAATCCTTGAATAAATTGTGACTGTTGTGCTAATTTGGAAAACTGTAATTTACCATGTTGATAACAAGAAATATCGCTTGAACGCGCCCCCAATTCTTTACCTAAGAAAACATAAGATATATCCGCTTGCAAAAGGAATGTTTTTAGTGATTCCATATTGTATTGTGACGCATAACGGCTGTAAGGCTGAGAACGCACATCAGCAATTGCAGTAATCGCATTTATTTTTAATAAATCAATAAATGCAGTAATATCATGGTTAGAATGACCTATGCTATAGAGTATATTGTTCATTATAAATACCTTATTATTTAGGGTTAAAAAATATATATTCCGTTTATTTGAATCCAGTAAAAATCATTGTAAATTCTGCCTAAACCCACTCTTAAATAAATTTCTTTGTCTGTCAGGGCGGCATTAAATTCTTCACAATTATTGATGTCTCGCGTAAAATAATAATCCACTATTGGAAGAAAAGGATAGTTTATTCCTGTTGAATCTGTCAAATGTAATTTATATTTTTCTTCATAATCACTTTTGATAATTTTAATTTTTATGGGTTTAATAGTGATAATTGACTTGTCTAAATCGGGGTGCGGTGCAATTTTTTTTGCTTCTTTTTGTTCATTGGGCAATTTTTCCATATTAAATCCGCTAATAATATTTTTAGATAAGGATTTATCTAGCAGTTGTTTAAACTGAATGGCTGACAAAGTACCTTGAATTTTTAAGGTATCTAGCCGATAATTTTCGTCCTCTAAATGAGGCTTTTGGCGATTAGAAACAGGTAGAAATTCACCCGATAAAATAACACGTGGCTTTATGCCGTGTTCTTTACAAAAATCTTGTGTTAAATAAGGCAAAGGTCTAACACATTCACCTGTAATAACGTCAATTCCCGCGAGACAAATTGCGGGATTGTCGCGTTTAAATTTTGTAAGATCAGTAATGATAATAGATCGCTTTGGCATAAAATTCCTCCTGTTAAATACGATATGTTTTTTGAATTATAAATGCTCAAGTGCTATTATAACACCCACCCCAACCCCCATTAAACCCCACCACCATGCCACACATGTTAAATTTATCTGCTTTACGCGATGCCATTCAGTCTTTTAATTTTCAGTTATTGTTCGATGAATTAGGCTGGAATCGGGCTGAGAAAAAAAGACCGTTTTCTTTGTCGCTTGATGAATCTGATTTTTTGTGTCAGGCGATTGCGGAATTAGGACGGGTTCAGGTTTTTGTTATTCAGGCAAAAAATAATGCGTTTCCTCACGCTAAACAACGCGCCCAAATTGCACGGCAAATTACGGAATTTTATAGCGCGGAAAATGTGTTAATTTTTACGGATAAAAAAACTAAAGCTGTCTTTTTTTGGTTGAAACAAACAGAGAAAAATCCCGCACCACGTGAACATGTTTATTTTTGCGGCCAATCTGGCGATGCTTTAATGAGTAAATTGGCTTCGCTTTGGGTCGATTATTCAGAGTTAAATCATGAGGGTGATTTGTCTTTATTAGAAGTTTTAAAACGACTTAAAAAGGCTTTGGATATTGAACCCGTTACTAAAAAATTCTATGCCGAATTCGCTAATTTATTAGATGAATTTGTGGCGCATATTCACGGCATTCCTCATGAACATGATAAACGTTGGTATGCGTCGGTTTTGGTGAATCGCATTATGTTTATTTGGTTTTTGCAGAAAAAAGGCTTTTTAGACCATGGTAATCGTGATTATTTACCCTGTTATTTAAATTTGTTTCAAGAAAAACAAACTGATATTTTTTATCCTCAATTCCTACGAATTTTGTTTTTTGAAGGCTTCGCTAAACCCGCCGCAGAACGCTCCGAAAAAGCCGCATGTTTGGGGCATATTCCTTATTTGAATGGCGGATTGTTTTTAGAGCATGTTTTAGAAGTGCGTTATCGAGATACGTTAATAATTCCTGATCAGGCTTTTTTACGGTTGTTTAAATTGTTTGATAATTATTCGTGGAGTTTAGATGATTCGCCGACGGGAAATGATAATGAAATTAATCCTGATGTCTTAGGTTATATTTTTGAGAAATATATTAATCAAAAAGCCTTCGGTGCTTATTATACGCGACGAGAAATCACTGAATATTTGTCTCAACAAACGATTCACCGTTTAATTTTAAATCGGCTTAATTCACCTGAAATTCCTGATGTGTGTGAGGCGATTGCTTTTGATGGAATAGATGAATTATTGACGCATCTTGATGGTTCTTTAAAAAATCGCTTATTGTCTCAAGTATTGCCTACGTTAAAATTACTCGATCCCGCGTGCGGATCGGGCGCGTTTTTGGTCGCGGCAATGAAAACTTTAGTGGATATTTATCAAGCCGCTTATGCCACGCATCTTTCTACACATGAATTGTACGAAATTAAAAAGCAAATTATTACGCATAATTTATTCGGTGTGGATATTATGGATGAAGCCACCGAAATCGCTAAATTACGCTTGTTTTTGGCCTTGGTTGCGTCGGTGGAAAAAGCAGATGATTTAGAGCCTTTGCCTAATGTGGATTTTAATATTATGGCGGGGCATTCTTTAATCGGTTTACTTTCGGTGGATGGTAAAGAATTTGATCAGTTTTCTTTGCTTGAAAAAGATAAAGTATTGTCTTATTCGCAATTATTAACTGAAAAAAATCGCATGATTGCTTTATATCGAGAAGCAACTTTGTTTAGTAAAGATTTACGGCAATTACGCGAATCAATTGAACAAGCCAGAGAAAAAGCGCAATTGGTGTTAAATCAGTTATTGTTAAATGAGTTTAATGCTTTAAAAATTAAATTTGAACAAGCCACTTGGGATGAGGCGAAAAATAAGGAAGGTAAGCCCATAAAAAGAATATTAACTCTTGCAGATATTGAGCGGTTACGGCCATTTCATTGGGGCTATGAATTTAGCGAGGTTTTTGCACAAGGCGGCTTTGATGCCATTATCGCTAATCCGCCTTGGGATACTTTTAAGCCGAATGGTAAGGAATTTTTTAGTTCTCATGCAGAATCGATTAGTAAAAATAAAATGTCTATTAAGGATTTTGAGAAAGAACAAAGCAAATTGTTACAAGATTCCGCGCTTAAAAAAGCATGGTTGGATTATTTAAGTCAATTTCCATATATCAGTGAGTTTTTACGCAAAACATCACAATTTAAGTTTCAATCCGCGCTCGTTAATGGAAAGAAAACAGGCAGTGATTTGAATTTGTATAAATTATTTGTTGAGCAAAGTTTTAATTTATTGCAAAAAGGCGGCGTGTGCGGAATTGTGATTCCCAGTGGAATTTATACCGATTTAGGCGCGACAGGTTTACGGCATTTGTTGTTTGAAGAGACAAAAATTAATGATTTATTTGGATTAAGCAATGAAAAATTTATTTTTGATGGCATTCATCATTCTTTTAAATTTTGTTTATTAACTTTTGAAAAAGGTTTAAAAACCACTGATTTTTATTCAGCTTTTCGGATAAATCCAAGAGAAGCAATTAAAATTGATAAATTGCTTGATTTTCTACATGATAGAAATGAGCATGTTAAATTATCTGTTGATTTAGTTAAAAAATTATCTCCAGATTCTCACTCCATTATGGAGTTTAAATCAATATTAGATGTGCGAATTGCCGAGAAAATGTTGCGTTTTCCGCTATTAGGAGAATCGTTAGATAACACTTGGAATTTAAAATTAACTCGTGAATTTGATATGACTAACGACAGTCATTTATTTAAAACTGAATCAGGCGCGGGACGCTTGCCGCTTTATGAAGGTAAAATGATTCACCAATTCACGCATTTATGGGGAAATGCAAAATATTGGCTTGATGAACAAGAAACAAGACAAACTTTATTGGGTAAAAAACCAGATAATGGGCAGTTATTGGATTATCAAAATTATCGTTTAGGATTTCGACGAATTGCAAGCAGTACAAACGAACGAGCAATGATCGCAACCATTCTACCTAAAAATAACTTTGCTTCAGAATCTTTTAATCTTTCTGAGGGGCAATTTTTAGAAAATTCAGAATTGCTATTTTTAGTTTCTGTATTTAATAGTTTTGTTTTTGACTACTTTCTGAGACAAAAAATTTCTGCAAATTTAAATATGTTTTATGTTTATCAAATGCCCGTTCCTCGCCTAACTGCAAACGATGCTATTTTTAAAGAAATCGTTTATCGTGCGGCGTGTTTAATTTGCACCACGACGGAATTTGACGACTTAAAAAACACCCTAAACCAACAATCAATTAAAGCTATTACAGCCGCTATTGATCCCGACACTCGCCTACAACTCCGCGCCGAATTAGATGCCATTATCGCCCATTTATACGGCCTGACAGAACACGAATTGCAACATGTTTTAAATAGTTTTCCCCTCATTGAAGAACGGTTTAAAAAAATGATTTTAAGTGAATTTTTAAAAACAGAACAACATCTTTTTGTCTGAATCAGAATTAAAGAATAAAAAATCTGCTTTGAAAATTCTTTGCCAAAAGGAAATAAACATGAAAAATATTTACTTAGAAGTGGATGAACAAGCCTATGAAACAATTTTAGCGTTTATCAAACTTCTCCCTCCCCAACGTTGTAGAGTTATTGAAGAAGAAAATGATGATTTAACAGAAGAAGAAATCACTCATATTAACAATTGCCGCGCCGAAATTGCACAAGGCGATTATAGTCAATTTGATGAATGGGAAATGGTCAAATGAGTTATCGTTTGCTACTTCATAAAACAGTGACTAAATTTATTCAAAAATGTCAAGAAAAACAACAACAAGAAATAGGCAAAAAATTTGAGTTGCTAAAAGAAAATCCTTATGATCATCCGCAACTAGATATACCAAAAAGATATGATTCATAGAATCCTTAATTTGTCAGAATCAGAATTTACAGACACAAAAATTTTCAAAATTTATTCTTGTAAGTCGTTTATTTTAAACAGATTTTTTATTCTTTAATTCTGAAAATCTTAAAATTCTGTAAATTCTGATTCTGACAGAAAAATTTTATGAATGACTTAATTTTGGTATAGCAAGAGAGAGCAGTAGAAATGTGAAAAATCTAAATAATTTTAGTGGCCGAATATTTTTGCTTAACGACTTATCACTGGATTAAGGAATGAATGATGAAATTACCATTTACCAAAATGCAAGGATTAGGCAATGACTTTGTCGTGATCGAATCATTGACCACTCCGCGAGAACTCACACCAGAACAAATTCGTTTCCTAGCCAATCGTCATTTTGGCGTGGGTTGCGATCAGGTCTTGTGGGTGGGCGCGAGTGAACAGGAAGGCGTGGATTTTACGTATCGTATTTTTAATGCCGACGGTGGAGAAGTATTTCAATGTGGCAATGGTGTACGTTGTTTTGCGCGTTACGTGTTTGACAAAGGCTTCACCACAAAAACAAATTGTGTAGTACAAACTAAAGCGGGTATTATGCGTCCTGTATTAGAGCCAGATGGTTTAGTGACCGTAGAAATGGGACAAGCGCGTTTTTTACCCGCCCAAATTCCCCTGCGCACTTCAGAACAAGCCACCCGCTACCAATTGGATGTCGCGGGAGAAACGGTAGAATTTGGTGCCGTGTCTTTGGGTAATCCTCATGCAGTGTTACAAGTGGATTCCGTAGACACCGCGCCTGTGGACAGTTTAGGACGTTTGTTAGAATCACATCGTTTTTTTCCCGAACGGGTCAATGTGGGTTTTATGGAGGTAATATCTGCGTCAGACATTCGTTTACGGGTATTTGAGCGCGGCGTGGGCGAAACGTTAGCGTGTGGCAGTGGCGCGTGTGCGGCGGTGATCATTGGGCGTTTATGGTCAAAATTGTCAGACACCGTAACGGTACAACTCCGTGGCGGAGAATTACGTATTCGATGGTCAGGAGACATCAACAGCCCTATTTGGATGACAGGCCCCGCAGTGACCGTATTTGAAGGAGTCATTGAACTGTAAGGTTCTGCTTGGCATCCCCTTAACCCACCGTTTAAACAATAAAAATTTCTTATTTTTCCAAAATAAGGCTATGATCAGAGGTAAATATTAGTATTTTGGAATGTTAGAAAATAATTATTCTATCTGTCAATAAGGAGCTTTTATGTCTCTGGAAGACATCCCTGTTAGTGTAGAACGTTCAATCTCTCCCGCTTATTTTTCTACGGGTAACACCCTGCCGTTGTTGCATGAAATCAGTCACGCTTTAGCCCGCCTGTTGCGAGAAAATGAGCCGACCGTGCTGGATTTGCGTAGTTTACCGTTATCCCCGGCTGATGATGAACAATTACGCCAACATTTAGGTGTGGGCGAAATTACGGTGCAATTAGACAGTTTAGGAAAAAGTGAAATTTGGGAAACGCAATTTCCTGCGGTATGGTGGATTGAACACTTTAATGATCACAATGAACTGATGGGGCGTTATTTAGAAATAAACTGGATACCTGCCATTATTCAAGCTCCTCCTGAAGATGTTGAAGAGGGCTTAATGCGTTTGCAAGAAAAACTATTAAATAATAATAATTAGGACATTGTGATTTATCTTTATTTTAAACCCTAACCCTGACCGTCAACTCATTATTTCATAGGAGGAACTATGGTCACAAAAACCATCGGGGAACACTTGCGAAGTCAAGGAATTAGCCGCCGAGGTTTCTTGAAATTCTGTACGGGCATGGCATCGATGATGGCGTTACCGCCGTCAATGGTGCCGAGAATCGTACAAGCAATGGAAAACACGCCCAGACCTTCAGTGATCTGGTTATCTTTTCAAGAATGTACAGGCTGTACGGAATCTATTACTCGTTCTGCAAGTCCCACCTTAGAAAGTCTAATTTTTGATAGCATTTCTCTTGATTATCATCACACCTTATTTGCTGCTTCTGGTGATGGCGCGGAACATGCGCGTGAAGAAGCCATGCAAAAGCATAAAGGCGAATATTTATTGATCGTGGATGGTTCAATTCCGTTGGGAAATCCGGGTTATTCTACTGTTGCGGGCGAGAGCAATCTGGACATATTGAAACACGTGGCAAAAGATGCGGCGGCGATTATTGCGATTGGGACGTGTGCGGCCTATGGCGGCATTCCCAAAGCCAACCCTAATCCCACTGGTGCGGTTTCTGTCGAAGATATTATTAAAGACAAGCCGATTATTAATATTCCCGGTTGTCCTCCGATTCCCGTTGTGATGACAGCGACAATTGTGCAGTTGGTTGCTTTTGGATTACCTGCAATGGAATTGGATCATTTGAAGCGTCCGTTGTCGTTTTTTGGGCAGAATATTCATGATCGTTGTTATCGTCGTCCGTTTTACGATAAAGGTTTATTTGCGGAAACGTTTGACGATGAGGGCGCGAAACGGGGGTGGTGTTTATACAAAGTGGGTTGTAAAGGCCCCACCACGTACAACGCTTGTGCGACAACAAAGTGGAATGGGGGCGTGAGCTTTCCGATTGAAGCGGGACATGGTTGTTTGGGTTGTTCTGAGCCGAATTTCTGGGATGCGGGCAGTTTTTACAAAGCCTTATCCGTGCCAATCTCCGATATTCCGCGCACAGTGGCTTATGGTGCGGCGGCGGGGGCGGCGATTGGTTTGGGTGCGGCGGCATTAAATGCCCAGAAAAAAGCCAAAGCCGTCTCACAACGTGAAGTCGTCACGATCAATGACTTAGAACGGGAGGAGAAATGAGTAACGTTGACTTCTTGATATGGGTTCGTGGCACAGGATTTGAGATTGCCTTTATTATTTTTGCGATGGGCATGTTATGGCGCGTGTTAGAAATTGTTTTAATGGGGAGAAAGCCAGATTATTCCGAACCGCGTCCCGGTAATCCTGTTCTGGGTGGATTAACCACTGTTTTTACCCGCACCGTGTCGGCAAAAGGAACTTTTGATAAAGCCCTTTTAACGGTGGTATTGGGTTATGTTTTTCATATTGGATTTTTTATTATCCTATTGCTTTATATTCCTCATATTTTGTTTTTTGAGAGCGTTTTAGGTTTTTCGTGGCCGGGTTTACCGTCGCCGATAGTGGATGCCATTACGGTAATGACTTTATTGGCTTTATTGTGGGTGTTAATTCGTCGGGTAACGGATCCGTTATTGCGCTTTTTATCGACTCCGCAAGATTATCTGGTATGGTTTTTAACGTTTCTGCCGATTTTAACGGGTTATATGGCATATCATCATTTGGCTTTGCCTTATATCACGATGTTAGCGATTCATTTATTAAGCGTGCAGTTGCTGATGATTGCGTTTCCTTTTACTAAATTAATGCACGCGGTTACGTTATTTATAGCCCGTTATTACAACGGTTATATGAACGCCAGAAAAGGAGTAAAAGTATGAGCGCGGCCAGTTTTGAACGGGGTTATAATGCGTTAAAAGCCCAAATTGATGCGCCCATTGCCAGTTATTTCCAAAGTTGTGTGCATTGTGGCATTTGTGCGTCGGCTTGTTTATTTTATGAAGAGACGAAAGACCCTAAATATACTCCCATTCATAAATTAGAACCGATGCGTAAAGTATGGGAGCAAGAATATACCTTATGGGGACGTTTAATGTCGGCGGTTGGTTTGCGTAAGAAACTGACTGATGACGAATTAGCCGAGTGGCAGGAATTGATTTATAACTCTTGTACCTTATGTGGACGTTGTTCGCTGGTGTGTCCGGTGGGCAATGACATTGTGTACATGGTGCGACGCATTCGGGAAGGCATGGTGGCCGCGGGTCACGCGCCTGAAGGCTTGATCGGCGCGTCGAAACGTGCGGTGACGATTGGCAGCCCGATGGGGGTGCGTTTGCCTGCTTTGGAAGCGCAAATTAAACGCTTAGAAAAATCCACTGATCTGAAGATTAATATGGATAAATCAGATGTGGATTATTTGGTGTTATTGTCATCAATGGAAATTATGAATTTCCCTGAGTATTTAGAAGCGATTGCCCGCATTATGCGCCATGCAGGAAAATCTTGGACATTGAGCAGTAAAGCCTTTGAAGCGACGAATAGCGGCATTCAAATTGGTTCTTTCGATATTGCCAAAGAATTGGTGTCAAGAGTGGTGAATGCGGCCGAAGAATTGCGCGTGAAAACGGTGATTAGTCCAGAATGCGGCCATGCTTATACGGCAATTCGTTGGGAAGGACCTAATTTAATGGGGCGGCCGTTTAAATTTAAAGTCCAACATATTTTAGAAGTATTGGACGATTTGCGTGAGCAAGGTTTGTTAAAAACAGAAGGTTTTGCCGAAGGGCGCATGACATTCCATGATCCGTGTCAATTGGTGCGGCGCGGCGGGGTAGAAGAACCGCCACGGCGTTTAATGAACATGGTGGTAAAAGACTTTGTGGAAATGCCTGACGCGGGCAAATGGAACTGGTGTTGTGGTGGAGGCGGCGGCGTTTCTTCTAATGAAGATGCTGAAGAATTGCGCACTAAAGCTTTTAAGATTAAAGTCGATCAAATTAAGCCATTAAAAGTGGATAAATTGGTGACGGCGTGCGCGAATTGTCGCATTATTTTTGAAGAAGGCTTAGAAGCCTATCAAATGGAGGATTTACCCGTGATCGGTTTGACGGAAATGTTAGCCGAACATTTAGTTGAAACGAAAGGAGAAAGCGCATGAATCAGCGTGTCGTCGTTGATCCCATTACTCGCATTGAAGGGCATTTAAGAATTGAAGCCCAAATGGGAGAAGACAATACTATCCAATCCGCTTATTCTTCGGGAACTTCAGTACGCGGTTTAGAATTGATTTTGCGCGGGCGTGATCCGCGTGATGCGTGGGTTTTTGCGCAACGGATTTGTGGCGTATGTACGTTGGTGCATGGTATGGCTTCTGTGCGTGCCGTAGAAGATGCGTTGGATTATGACATTCCACCGAATGCGCAATTGATTCGTAATTTGATGATTGGTGCGCAATATATTCACGACCATGTGATGCACTTTTATCATCTTCATGCGTTAGATTGGGTGGATGTGGTGTCTGCGTTAAATGCTGACCCTAAAGCCACGGCGGAATTGGCACAATCGATCAGTTCCCATCCGAACTCTTCTCCGGGTTATTTTAGCGACACGCAAAATAAGCTAAAGAAATTCGTAGAAAGTGGTCAATTGGGTATTTTTTCTCAAGGCTATTGGGGACATCCTGAATATCGTTTGCCTGCCGAGGCGAATTTATTAGCGGTTTCGCATTATTTAGAAGCCTTAGCGTGGCAAAGAGAAGTGGCGAAATTACACGCGATTTTCGGCGGTAAAAATCCTCATCCTAATTTTGTTGTGGGCGGTGTGCCTTGTCCTATTGATCTGAATTCTGACTCGGCATTGAACAGTAAGAAATTGTCAGAAGTCAGTAAATTAATTGATCTGATGCAAACCTTTGTGGAACATGTTTATGTTCCTGATACGTTAGCCATTGCCAGTTTTTATAAAGATTGGTTTAAAAAAGGCGAAGGTTTGGGGAATTTCATGACTTATGGCGATTTCCCGATCAGTGGTTTAAATGGTCAAAATGATTTGTTAATTCCTGCGGGCGTGATTTTAAATCGGGATTTATCCACGGTGCATCCTTTGGATTTAAATGATCCAGAGCAAGTGCAGGAATTTGTGGCTCATGCGTGGTACGATTACAGTGTGGGTAAAGATCAAGGTTTGCATCCCTACGATGGCGAAACCAACCTAAATTACACCGGGCCAACGCCGCCTTACAAGCAGTTAGAGGTGGAAAAGGAATATTCTTGGTGTAAATCGCCGCGTTGGCGTAATCATTCGGTAGAAGTCGGGCCATTGGCGCGGATGCTGATGTTGGTGGCGACGGGCAACGAAGCGGCTAAGGAGTTGGTCAACAGTACCTTGAGCCGTTTGGAATTACCTGTAGATGCTCTGTATTCAACAATGGGACGCACGGCCGCCCGCACGTTGGAAACGAAGTTAATCGCCGATATGATGCAAGCGTGGTTTCGCCAGCTTTCCACTAATATTAAGAATGGCGACACAAAAACGTTTAATGATCGCTTGTGGGATCCGTCCACGTGGCCGAAAACGGCTAAAGGGGTGGGTTTTATGGAAGCTCCGCGGGGCGGTTTGGGACATTGGATTGTGATTGAAGATGGGAAAATCTCGAATTATCAAGCGGTTGTTCCCAGCACGTGGAATTCAGGCCCCCGCGACGCGCAAGGTGTTCCCGGTGCCTATGAAGCCGCATTACAAGGTCATCCCTTGCACGATGCCAAGCAGCCCTTAGAAATTCTACGTACCATTCACAGTTTCGATCCTTGCATTGCCTGCGCGATTCATCTGCACGATGCCGATGGAGAAGAGAATATTCTGCAAATTCAAGCCTGCTAAATTGGGGTGGGGTTTTCTTCCTCCTCTTTCGGGGTTTTTTGGCCGGGGGAGGGGGGTGGGATTTCTTAATGATCTCTTGAGACGCAGAATTGGGAAAAGATTGACGGCTATAATCCATTGGATTATGCTTTATACTATGCAAACCATAGTAGAACTTCCAGAATTCCTCAGAAAATCAGATATGTTGCTCAGTGACTCAGAAAAGCAATATGTTATAGATTATCTGGCCTTTCATCCAGCGTCAGGCGACATGATGCAGGGTACTGGTGGTGTTCGTAAATTAAGGTGGTCTGCTCAGGGTAAAGGGAAAAGCGGTGGTGTGCGAGTCATCTATTACTACCATGGTAAATCCGTACCCTTATTTTTGTTGACCATATTTGGTAAAAGTGAAAAAGCTAACCTTACTAAAAGCGAGCGTAATGCTTTGGCTAAATTTGTATTAGTCCTTCTTGAAAATTATGGAGATTAAAATGACTAAGGCATTTGAAAGTATTAGACAAGGACTTACTGAAGCAATAGAATTTGCAAAGGGTAACAAAGAAAAAGCAATAGTGCATGAATTTACTCCTATTGATGTTAAGAATATTCGAGTTAAAGTTGGCATGTCTCAAAGCGAATTCGCATCAGCATTCGGTATAAGTGTCAGCACATTACGCCATTGGGAACGCGGAGATCGGACACCTCGTGGGGCCGCATTGGTTTTATTGAATATCGTGGCAAAAGAACCAAAAGCAGTTTTAAGAGCGTTGCAATCAGCAGAAGTAAATAGTGAGAAGACTTTGTGTGAGTCAGTTGTTTAAGAAATTGGAAAGAGTTAATTTTTTAATTCTTTTTTTCAAAGCCCAATATTTTAGTGTGAAAGCAAAATATTGGGCTTTATTATTTACCAAAAACCATAGAAATTAAAAACGCCCCCCTTTTTCAACCGTGACGCGAAAAATACGAAATTTCCCCACAAACCTATACGCATCTTAGGTGCAGATATGGGATCAATAGATTGTTTTTTTGTTAAAATCTAAGGGTTGCGGGACAGCAGAAAAGCTGATATTGAATTGCGCCCTAAATCCCACCATTCTACTATATAATCTCGTCCCCAAGTGCCACTTGGGGAGCGATCTTGGCCGCCTCGCGGTCAATACGGGACTCAAACAGCAAGGATGCAACGTATCCAAAAGACGGTATTCCCAAGTGGCACTTGGGAGCGAGATGAATAAAGTGTTTTTGCGAATTTATTTGTTTTTTCATTCGCCATAACACTAAAAAAATAGATCACCATTAGGAGGAGATTCTCATGGCCACAAAATATGTCTATTCGTTTCAAGAAGGCGATGGCAAAAATAAAAAATTACTCGGTGGTAAAGGTGCGAATTTATGCGAAATGACCCAAATGGGATTAAACGTCCCGCCGGGGTTTGTGATTAGTACTGAAGCCTGTTTGCGCTACCTTGACGATAAGGCTTTGCCCAGCGAATTAATGGCCGACGTGCGCCAACACATTCAAGCCCTAGAAAAAGCCACCAATAAAGGATTTGGCGATGCCAACAATCCCTTATTGGTTTCAGTGCGTTCAGGTTCTGCCATTTCAATGCCGGGCATGATGGATACGGTGTTGAATTTGGGCTTAAATTCCCAAACTTTGCAAGGTCTCATTAAGCACACCAATAACGAGCGATTTGGCTATGATTCTTATCGTCGTTTTATCCAATTATTTGGCAAAGTTGCCTTAGGCGTACCGGACGAGGCTTTTGATGAACATTTTGAAGCCGTGAAAAAGCGAGTGTGGGCTAAATACGATGTCGCTTTAGGTGTGCCAGAATTGAAGGAAATTTGCGACTTATTTTTACAAGTGGTGCGGGAGCGCACGGGTCGCCCATTTCCCGAAGATGTTTTTGAACAATTAGAAATTGCCATTCAAGCGGTATTTAATTCGTGGTCGGGACGGCGTGCGGTGGATTATCGCCGCGAATTCCATATTACTCCAGACATGGCCAACGGGACAGCGGTGAATATTGTCACAATGGTGTTTGGTAATATGGGCAATGACAGTGCGACGGGCGTAGGTTTTACGCGCAATCCCGGCACCGGTGAAAATCAAATGTATGGCGAATACCTTGTGAATGCGCAAGGGGAAGACGTAGTCGCAGGAATTCGCACGCCCAAACCGGTGCAGGACATGGAAGCAGAAATGCCCAGCATGTACCAGCAATTGGTGGAACTGCGTAATAAGTTAGAACAACATTATCGAGAAGTGCAAGATTATGAATACACTATTGAAAAAGGTGTTTTGTATTGCTTGCAAACCCGTAACGCCAAAATGAACGCCACAGCGATGGTGCGCACGTCGGTAGAAATGGTGCAAGAAGGTCTGATTACGCAACATCAAGCCCTTTTGCGTGTGAATCCAGAGCATTTAGAGCAACTGTTACACCCGCGTTTAGACCCTGAACGCACCGCTGCACCTTTGGCACAAGGTTTACCTGCATCACCGGGCGCGGCTTCCGGTAAATGTGTATTTGATGCCGATCATGCGGAAATTCTCGGCCGAGCGGGCGAAAAAGTGATTTTAGTGCGTGAAGAGACCAAACCAGAAGATATTCATGGCTTTTTCGCCGCACAAGGTATTTTAACCAGTCGCGGCGGTAAAACATCACATGCCGCAGTTGTCGCACGAAGCATGGGTAAACCGTGCGTAGCGGGTGCGGAAGGTATTCATGTGGACACGCGGGCGCGAGAAGCGATTATCGGTGATACTGTTTTACACGAAGGTGATATTGTCACGATTGATGGCAGTTTGGGTCATGTTTACCTCGGTGCCATTCCCACGATCCCGCCTAAATTCTCTGAAGAATTAAAGACGTTACTGTCTTGGGCCGATAGTGTCGCCCAATTAAAAGTCATGTCCAACGCTGACACGCCCGAAGCGGCCGCCAAAGCAGTTGAATACGGTGCAATGGGCATCGGTTTATGTCGTACTGAACGCATGTTTAACGCCAGTGATCGTTTACCGATTGTGGTTGAAATGATTTTGGCCAATACGCCGAAAGAACGCCAAGTGGCTTTAGATCGCTTGTTGCCCATTCAACGTGCTGATTTTTATGAATTATTTAAGGCAATGGCACCGCGTCCTGTCACGATTCGTTTGTTAGACCCACCGATGCACGAATTTTTACCTACTGAAAGTGAGCTGGTAGAACAATTGGAACACCTGCGCCATTTACAAACCACGGTGCAGGGAATGTCTAATTTAATGAGTACCTTACGTTTGATGTCAGATGTCACTGTGCCGCAGAATTTGCCTGCGCCGTTCGACTTGAGCGGGGAAGATTTGATCAAGCAAGGCTTGATGAAACGGGAACAAATGCTGCGTAAAGTGCGGGAATTATACGAAGTTAATCCGATGTTGGGACATCGGGGAGTGCGTTTAGGTATCACTTATCCTGAAATTTACGCCATGCAAGTGCGGGCGATTTTAGAAGCGGCTGCGGATTGTATGCGTGACAATGTCCCTGCAAACGTAGAAGTGATGGTACCACAAGTGGTGACATTACAAGAATTACGTCACGTAAAACAAATTGTCAATGATACACAAACCGAAGTCGAACAACAACGCGGTGTGAAGTTAAACTTCAAATTCGGAACGATGATCGAAGTGGTGCGGGCGTGTATGCGTGCAGGACAATTGGCAGAAATTGCAGAATTTTTCTCCTTTGGCACCAATGACTTAACACAAGCCACTTTCTCATTTTCTCGTGAAGACGCTGAGAACAAGTTTTTACCCTTGTATATCGAACATGGGTTGTTACGCGACAATCCTTTTGAAGTGTTAGATGTAAACGGAGTCGGCCAACTCATGGCCATGACGGTAGAATGGGGACGCAAAAACCGCGCAGGCTTAAAAGTCGGCATTTGCGGCGAACAAGGTGGACATCCCGCCTCGATTCGATTCTGCCATCACATTGATTTAGATTACGTGTCTTGTTCTCCCCACCGCGTCCCCATTGCGCGTTTAGCCGCGGCTCATGCGAAATTGTTAGAGGATAAATATGTAGTGGAATAATGGGTTAGGCTGTTTTTATCGCTAAATATTTAGCGATAAATTCTTAATTCACAAAGCATGGTTTGACTCAAAGCATCTTGCTTGAGCCAAGCCATTCTTTCCAAACTTGGTTCTAATAAAATGAAATGAGCATTCAAATTCTTGAAAACATGCCGCACAGCTTGAAATTACGTTCTTCTAATCTACTAGGACTTTCAATTTTATTGATTTTTATTCTTTTTATTTTCTTAATCAGTGGTGTCATGTTATTTCTATCGGTTGTGCATTTTGGAGAAAAATGGTCTATTTTAATAGGTTCTTTAAGCCTATTTTTTACTGTGATTAGTGCGTTGACAATACGTTGGATATTGTTTCCTGGTCATCATGCTTGCATTTTACATTTTGATCAGACTATAAAAAAATTAAACCTTTATCCCCAGTCCATTTTCGGAAAGCAGCCTGTTGAAAAAATTCCTTTCGTGCAATTAGAGAAAATTGAATTTAAGGAAGAACTCCATACAGATGATAACTACGAAGAATATTTTACTTATACGCTTAATCTGAAGGCAAAACACAAATTTATCTCGACTACCGCCGCCACGTGGCTTTTGTTGTGGAGTCAGGCTAAAGAATCTCAGCGTCATGAAGTGGAAGAATTGGCGCACCTGATTTCTAAAATCACCGAAATTCCCTGCACTTTCTCCACAGACAAGCCGTTGCCAGACGGTTTTAGCGGCTGAATATTATCGCGTCCCGATTGTAGAATAATGGGCAGCTTTGAATTTGTCAGAAATTAAGATTTAAATTCTGGTGAATTTGTTTGGTTATTTTTTTGAAATAAAAGGCTAACCCCCTCCACCGCCCCCCACAATTCCTCATGCACATTATTCAAACCATGATCACTGTCCAAAGCGCGACATTGCACCCATGGACGAGTGGCTGCAAAGGCTTGAGAATGGGCAAAAGGCACGACTTCATCCTGAATTCCATGCAGAATTAAAGTGGGAATTGGACGAGTTAATTCATCATCGCAATAATTTGCCATATCCGTGATAAATTCATAACTTAATGTTTCTAACCGCTCATAGCCATAATGATAAATGGGCAATTCACCTTTTTCTCGCCAAATTCGCATTTGTTCCGCGCCAATTAATTGCTGACAACGCGAAAAAAATTGCAACGCCGGCGCAAACAAAATTAAACGAGTCACCACAGGATATTGCGCCGCTAACCACAACGCCGTTAATCCACCTAAACTAGAACCAATCACAATATTTTCTGCATTTGGATGTAAATATTCGGCCGCTTGCTTAATTTGTCGTGACAACGTTAAATGATAAAAATCAGGTTGATTTAAATCAGGCACGTGGCAAATTAAACCTTTTTCAGCAAATTTTTGCCGAAAAAAACGCGCTTTATGAGAATCAGGACTCGATGCCCAACCGTGTAAATAAAGATAAGAACTTGACATGAGAATTTGATAAAAATTTATAATGAAGAAGAGGTATTAACTTGAGAATGATGCTGAAACGCTCTTAATTGTTTCAACACAAATTGACCAATTTCAGGATCAATACCACAACTGGCATTTTCAAAGGCTTGCACCACATGTTGATCCGAAAATAACGCATCTTGACCAAAAACAGGAGTCATATTACGATTAGGCATCGATTCGCCGTCGTCTATACAAGAATGCTCAAAACCATGACGCGCATCCCAAGAAATCACCCGCTCCCGACCTCTCCTGTCATAGCAAAGTTGAAAACTTAATATGTCGCCGTTTAAATCTTGCCAAGTAAATAAATCAAAATAACTGTTTTGAAACCAACGTTTAATGCGGTCAGATTCATCTTGTCGATGTACTGTGATTTCTTTAAGCATATTATACGTCCTTGTGGTTCAAGTGATATTTGCCATAAAATCTCCGCAAATATTTTTTTAATATTCTGCCTTTTATAACACACATTAAGCACCAAATAAAAATGATATTTAACACTTAATGTGCTTTACAAAGTACAATAAAACTATTTGGCTATTTCAGCGTTATCAGCCATCGGTTTTTGTTCCAAATAGCCCAACAATCGCTCGGCGGGAACATAACCCGGCACCAATTCGCCACTTTCCAAAACCATCGCAGGCGTTCCCGTCACCCCGACTTGCTGTCCCAAAGCCAAATGCGCCTCCAATGGATTGTCGCACTTTTTCTCTGGTACAGGTTTACGTGCTTTGGCATCGGTCATGGCTTGTTGTGTATTATCAGCGCACCAGACGGATTCCATTGTGTTGTAGGTTTTTGAACCCTTGCCCGCCCGCGGATAAGCCAAATAACGCACTTTTACCCCGCCTGCATTCAATTTAGGCACTTCGTCGTGTAATTTCGCGCAATAAGGACAATCCACATCCGTAAAAATGTTAATCGTATGCTTTACGTCACCTTCTGGCGCAAAAACCACCATTTCAGCTTCTTTTGCAGTGGCCATTGCCGTTTTACGCAAACCATTACGGGTATTGTCGGTTAAATTTTCGCCCGTTAAAGTGTCCCGAACCTCACCGATAAACAAATGATGACCGTCTTCACTGACATAAAACACGTCTGAACCCAAAATAATCTCATAAAAACCTGCCACTTTCTCAGCAGAAATCTGTGCTTTTGGCGTTAAATCGGCTTGAAAGGTGCGAAATAAAGCCTCTTTAACCGCTTCAGGAAAGGCTGAAGCCGTGGGGGCTGTCGTGGGTGTCAGTGTGGGGACAGGAACGGCTGGGGCGGTTTCTGCCGTTTTTACTTCTTCGACAACAGGATCAACCGCTTCTGCGGCTTCTACCGCTTGTTTTTCTGTGGTTTCGGTGGCTACTGTTTCCACCGCTTCTGGTGTTTCCGCCGTTTCGGTGGGCGCAGTTTGGGCGTAAATCACACCCGAAAAAGGCAGCAATGACAACATTCCCCACATCGCTAATCGATGACGAATAGACATAACATTAAACCTCAAATAATTTTGTTAATCTCGAAAATTCGTAAATTGCAAAGGCAAGCCAAAATCATGGGCTTTCAAGAGCGCAATAGCCTCTTGCAAATCATCACGTTTTTTACCCGTGACACGCACTTGATCGCCTTGAATGGTGGCTTGTACTTTTAGCTTACTCTCTTTGATGTGTTTTACCAATATTTTGGCCACATCACTGTCAATTCCTTGTTTGACTTTCACGGCTTGCGAAGCGCGTAAATTCTGAACCACTGGCGTTTCAGGCGACAAAGCCCGCAGATCAATCCCGCGTTTTGTGACTTTTTTGTACAGAATATCTAGCATCTGCTCCAATTGAAACGCACTTTGGGCATGTAAACAAAGGTCGGACTCTTGGCGTTCCACTCGTGCATCCGCCCCTTTAAAATCAAAACGGCTGTCAATTTCTCGATTGGCTTGATCCAGAGCATTGCTCAATTCATGTTGATCTAATTCAGAAACAATGTCAAATGAAGGCATAAAAAAAATCCGTATTAATTTGGGAATAACCTGAGTATAAAACTGGTTATTCCCAATTCCTAAAAAATTATAAATTGCCTAAAATAGCCCGTTTCACCGCATCTAATTCAGCAGGAATGGTTAAAACAGGACGAGTGCTTTGTTTGATGGCGGTGTCGGGGTCTTTCAAACCGTGTCCTGTGAGCGTACACACGACGGTGCTGCCTTCGGGAATGCGTCCGCGTTCGATGTCGCGTAGCGCACCAGAAACCGATGTGGCCGAGGCGGGTTCACAAAAAATCCCTTCTTTTTCGGCCAATAATTTTTGTGCGGCTAAAATTTCAGCATCGCTACACTCGTCAAACCAACCGTTAGACTCTTCTTGTACACGCCATGCTTGTCCCCAACTTTGGGGGTGGCCGATGCGAATGGCCGTAGCCACAGTTTCTGGATTATCCACCATTGCACCGCGCAAAAATGGCGCAGAACCGCTGGCTTGATACCCTACCATTTTGGGACGGTTGCCCGTGATTCCACCACCAAAACGACAATGACCTTCACAAAAAGCACAGGCGTGTGTAACAATTTCGTCATCCCGACGAGAGTATTCGCAATACCCAATCCAATGTGCTGTAATATTTCCTGCATTCCCCACAGGCAAACAATGGTAATCTGGCGCACGCCCTAACTCTTCTACAATTTCAAACGCGGCCGTTTTTTGTCCTTGTAAACGATAAGGATTAATCGAATTCACAATAGTAACAGGAGCTTCTTCGGCCACTTCTTTAACCAATTTCATACCCGCATCAAAATTGCCTTGCACTTGTAAAACAATAGAACCGTGCATCATGGCTTGTGCCAATTTGCCTTGTGCGATTTTTCCTTCTGGAATCAAGACAAAAGCCGTGATTCCTGCTCGTGCCGCATAAGCAGCCGCCGCGGCTGAAGTATTTCCAGTTGAAGCACAAATAATGGCACGACTGCCTTCTTCCACCGCTTTGGTGACCGCCATTGTCATACCGCGATCTTTAAACGATCCCGTGGGGTTGAGTCCTTCATATTTCACGTAAATATCTACTTCTTTGCCCAACATTTTGGGAATGTGGTGCAAGCGAATCAGCGGCGTGTTGCCTTCTCCTAAACTAATAATACGAGTATCGTCGTGAATCGGTAAACGATCTCGATACCGATCAATTAATCCCGTATAACGTTGGCGAAAAGTCATTCTTCATAGTTCCTTCGGTTTGTAATATTAAAAAAAGCCCAACCCTTGACAATGTCGCATAAGACACCATTAATCCGTCGAGGCGGCCATGAAAATCAGGTGAAAAAAAGCCTGATTCGCTTTACACTAGACCTGTTTTTAAGGTCAAATCTTGAATGAAGATTAAAAAAATTCATGCGTGCGTTTTATTATGACGCGATTATTGCAAATTCCAACAAAGGAGTCTTTTTTATGACGGATATTATGCAACTGCTGGGTCAAGAAGCGGAATCATTGTTAGATTATCAATGTAAAGCCATTCCCAAAGAGCAGCTTCATTTACCTAATCCTCATTTTGTGGATCAAACCTTCAGCAGTCATAACCGTAAACCCACCGTTTTACGTAATTTGCAAACCTTATTTAATCACGGTCGTTTAGCGGGAACGGGTTATTTGTCCATTTTACCTGTGGATCAGGGGATTGAACACTCAGCAGGGGCATCTTTTGCGCCCAATCCGATTTATTTTGATCCTGAAAACATTGTGAAGTTGGCGATAGAGGGGGGATGTAATGCGGTGGCTTCGACGTTGGGCGGGTTAAGTTCGGTGTCGCGTCGTTATGCCCATAAAATCCCGTTTTTGGTCAAGTTAAATCACAATGAAATTTTATCGTATCCCACAACTTATGATCAAACCTTCTATGCTACCGTAGAACAAGCCTTTGATATGGGTGCGGTGGCGGTGGGGGCGACGATTTATTTTGGTTCTCCCGAATCGCGGCGACAAATCACTGAAGTGATGGAAGCGTTTAAGCGGGCGCATGATTTGGGGATGGTGACAGTATTATGGGCTTATACTCGTAATAATGCTTTTAAAAAGGACGGCGTAGATTATCATGTTTCTGCCGATTTAACGGGTCAAGCCAATCATATTGCCGTGACCATTGAAGCGGATATTGTCAAGCAAAAGATGGCTGAAAATAATGGCGGTTATAACGCGATTAATTTTGGCAAAACTCACCCCAAAGTCTATAGCGAATTAACGACGGATCATCCCATTGATTTGGTGCGTTATCAAGTGGCGAATTGTTATATGGGGCGAGTGGGCATGATTAATTCTGGCGGCGAGTCAAAAGGCAGTGGCGATTTAGCCCAAGCCGTGCGCACTGCGGTGATTAATAAGCGTGCAGGCGGTATGGGTCTGATTTCCGGCCGCAAAGCCTTCCAACGCCCAATGAAAGACGGTGTAGCGATTCTAAACGCGATTCAAGACGTGTATTTGTCTAAATCTGTGACCATTGCGTAATTGGTTTTAAAACTCAGGCTGTGCTTTTTGGGGCGGCCTGGGGTTTGATATGTTGTGGGAGAAGGGTACAGCCGATGTGAATATTGAAATTATTTCACGAATTGATGATAATCTTCAGAGAAATATTTGGAGATTAGTGATTGTCATTGATAAGGCGAAAAGCGCGCTTTTTTGGGCGCGCTTTGATTGGATTGTTTATTTTATTCATTCAAAATAATGCTGCACGATTGCCATCACAGGCCAATAAAAGAAAAACAAAGAAATGAATGACCAAAGCACTATATATACTACTGATATTTTTTTCTCTTTATGGCAAAGCTGAATGATTTCCGTATCTAATTCTTTCGTATTGGGATCGAAGATGAGGGAGGGATAATAAAGCGCATGCGTGGGAGTAAGGCAAAATTTACGGGTTTCTTTCTGTATCAATTGCCCGTAAACCGTTAAAGTTGTTTCTGCGTTAAAAATAGCTTCTATCAAGTGATATTTGCTATAACGAGCATCCGCTTTTTCTTGACAATATTCAGGACATTTTTCTTGTTCCTTATGCTCAAGATAAACAGACACATGACCTTCTTTATAAAAAGAACTCAGGTCAATTTCTAATTCAAGATCATTGTCCTTACTTTTTAAGTAAATAACAGGAGCAGATTGCGCTTCAAAAATAGTTTTTTTATGGGTTTTCATTCCCTTATTTGGTTTCTTCTCTTTACTTTCCCATTGTGCAATGACTTGGGATTGAAAAAAAAGACCATTCATACCAAATAAAGGTGAAGTAGATAATGTATTTTTACCGCTTAATCGCCCAGAAAACAGCACATAACAATCAACATATTCAGGGCTGGCAATGGGAGCGTTTTTTAAATGGGTTAAAATAAAATGATGCGTTTTAATAACCCGATAATTCTTTGTTATCGCCCTCAAATAAATGAGGGCAATAACGGATATTATTATAACAGACGGCGCAACAACGGCAAATGAATAACTATCCATTGTTATTATTACCGTTATTATTGTTGTTGTTATTATTATTACTGCTGTCTGCCTCAACTCCAAAAAAGAAAGAAAAACCCACTGTTGCAGCAACCCCTGTTGCGACTGGCGAAAATGTGCCAGCCACCGCCGCAGGCGTTCTGGCTGCGCCCAGATAATATTCTGGGTCTAAGGTACTGATTTTGCGCCCATCAAAACGCAAATAATCCGCTTTAGCATATTGATCCGCCGTGTTTTCTATGGTGCTGACTTGGTCGGCAATAAAAAAATACAGCGAAGAATGTCTAAACAGCACATAAGCCAATTGTCCATTTTCGCTTAAATGGCGAATAATCTTGTCTTTTAACACATCACGTGCCGTTTTTAAAGCCAACAATCCTAAAAATAAATCCGTTTTCTTTTCTAAAACAGAATATTCAATTGCTTGTGTCATGAGAAGTCTCCTGCCAAAAAAACTCAAGGTTTTGAAAAGGTAAATTAATTGCCTGAATATGATAAAACGCATTTTTCTTGTGTTTAAGATAATGGTAATCACGCAGGGCTTTGGTGGTAATAAACAAGTTATTCTTAATGTCTGGTAAATAAAAATGAGCGTGTAATTTTAAAATAGGCGCAATATCAATAATCCAATAATTACCTTCCACTGTTGCATGTTTAATGCACGATGAATAATGTAAAAGATAATCAAAAATATGCTCTTGTTTTTGTCGTTTTTCATCGCCATAAATGACTGTGGTGTTTCTCAATAACATAAGATGTAAATGGTTATTGATTATATCATCTGTCGCAAGAGTAAACGTGTCTTGATGAATGCCTAAATAAATTTCGCTATTGACATCTAAAAACTCCATGTCATATTCCGTTTTTAAAATAGCCGATTGCAAATAATAACGGCTATGATCAATCTGCAAAAAGAATAAATCATCACGGTATAAATCTCGCAGAATCGGATCGTTATCAATTAATGCGGCTAAACTGTTTTCAGGCGCAATAATTTCTGGCGTAAAAACTTGGGTTTTCTTGCGATGAATCACTGATAATTGTTTTAAATTATTTCGCAATAAAAAACGCTGCACATAAATCGCCACTCGATCCGCTGGCCACGGTGGGTATTTATCGGCTGCATCTTGATACATGACTTTTTGCAATTCGCAGGTGTAACTTTTCTTTAATTGGGTTTCATCTCGCACAAAAGTACAACCTGAATGGCAGTAAGCAATATAAGCGCATTGTTGGCATTCTGCATCAATATCTAAACGGTTTTCGTTGCGTTCAATGACTTTCCAACCATTGTTAATAATATCTTCAATATCATCAGTAAAAATATTGCCATAACGATAGTGAAGCGAAGATTGCCCCCTAGGGCAAGAATAAACATCACCATTGGCTTGTAACAAAAAGAATTTATTGCCACAATTAGGCGCGGAACAACAATATTCGGGTGTGAATTCTTTAAACCATTCTTGATAAAAAGCCTGTTCTAATGGCGTGTGAAGAAAAGCCTTTTTAATGGCTTGATAAAATTCCACTTGTTGCGCGGGCGTTAGCATTTCTGTCCCTGCTATTTTCGCGGCAAATTTATCTTTATTTTGCGCAGAATCAAAACCAAACATAACATTAAATCGGCTCATGTCTAAACCAATTTCATCATGAAGATAATGAATATCCGCAATAAATGCGTCTATTGCATGGAAATGTGCTTGAGTTACTACGCAAGAAATCTTTTTACGATAGGGATATTGTGCCAATCGTTTTAATTGCATTAATATCTGAGGTAATGTGCTGCGATTTTTCTTATCACGACGGTATTGTTCATGTAATTGCAAGGGCAAATCTACACTGCCACTGATAGAAACTTGATGCTTTAAAAAAATATCGTAATGTTTATCAAATTGTAATAAATTAGTTTTTACATGAACAGGACTTATTTTAAAACCTAATTGTTGAATATCAGCGCGATATTTTTCATAATGTCCAGCGGCAATACTGAATAATTGATCTAAAATTGTACTGGGTAAAGTAGTGACTTCGCCACCGTGAAAAGATAAATTAAAAGGTAAATAGCCATTGGTTAATAATTTTTCTAATGCGACATCTAATATGTTTAATACTTGTGCGCTATCAATGGGCTGCTCGGTTAATTGTCCCAAATAGCAATAGTGACATCCCATATTGCAAAAAATAGTGGGTACATAAAGCAAATGTATGGGTTTTCTTACCGCTAACATTGTTGATCCCCTGATAAGTTGTTATGATTCGACGCTTATTAAGAATTTTAGATGGAATTAAACCTTTTCTGCAAATCATTGCAACAGATTTTTTTTACCCCATGATGACAAGCGACTTTTAACAGGTGACAAAAAATTGACGTTACGTCCTGCAAACACTTTACTTTATTTATTAATAATATGGTCGCTGCTGGCTTTATTGGTGGCATTCCAACCTTTTTTATTGCCATTATGGACAGTGAGTGGCGGAGTATTAGCGGTTATTGCAATTATTGATGCGTGGCAGGTTTATCGCTGCATTAACCCCCACATTACGCGAGAAGTGGCTAATTCTTTGGCTTTAAATGTATGGAATGACGTGGAGTTACAATTAAGTAATTCTACGAAAATACCTTATTATTTTACTGTCTTTGATGATTATCCATTATATAGCACCACTCAAGGCCTGCCTTATCGCGGTCAATTACCTGCCAAATCAACGCTTGCTTTACGTTATCGTTTAAAACCTTATCGCCGCGGGGAAAGCGCATTTAAAGGCGTGCATTTGCGTGTGCATTCTAAATGGCATTGCTGGGAACATCGACGCTTTATTACGCTGAATAAAACTATTCGCATTTATCCTAATTTTAGCCTGATTAGTAAATATGCTTTATTGGCAACGGAAAATCGTTTGGGACAATTGGGTATCCGCAAGCGTCAACGACGCGGGGAAGGGCTTGATTTTCATCAATTACGCGAATATCAAGAAGGCGACGCATTAAGACAAATTGATTGGAAAGCCACCGCGCGTTATCGGCGTTTAATTTCACGCGAATATCAGGAAGAACGGGATCAGCAGATTGTGTTTTTAATTGATTGTGGACGGCGGATGTTGGCGCAGGATGATGAATTGTCTCATTTCGATCATACTTTAAATGCTATTTTGTTATTATCTTATGTGGCATTACGTCAAGGCGATGCCTTAGGATTAATGACATTTAGCGGTACTTCTCGCTGGTTTGCACCGCGAAAAGGAATGAACACTATTAATTTAATTTTAAATACGGTTTATGATTTACAACCCTCAATACAAGCCAGTGATTATGTGGCCGCGGCGCAATCTTTAATGCAGCGACAACAACGCCGCGCTTTGGTGGTATTAATTTCTAATTTACGCGATGAAGACAGCAGTGATTTAGAACCTACATTAGCTTTATTACGGCAAAAACATTTGGTGTTATTAGCGTCTTTGCAAGAGCAAATTTTAACGGAAGTATTAGAAAAACCCATTCAACGTTTTTCAGATGCCATTCGTTATGCGGCAACTCATGATTATTTGCAACAACGCCATCATGCGCATGAGCAGTTGGCACAAAAAGGAGTATTGTATGTCGATACGACACCCACACAGCTACCCATTCGCATGGTCAACCGTTATTTAGAAATTAAACGCAGTGGGCAATTATAGCAATCGTAAAACTTTATTTATGCCGCATAATAAAGTGATTGTGGCACTTGGGTAGGGATTTTTTGCATTAATTCAAAACTGCGAAAAAATGCGCTGGCTAAACGCGGAACATGCAGCATTTTACGATAATCGCCTTGCTCAAAAATTAATTCTTTATTCGCTAAAATATAACCCATTCGCTCTAAACGAAAACCTTCAGACAACCACCGTTTCCACGTATCAGGACGCGCCCGCAAGTCCCAATCCAGCGGCTCTCCTTGATATAAGCGCGCTTCTTGCAAACAACTGTTATTGATAATAACCACGCCTCTCGGTTGTGTGTTATCAATAAAACCATAAGCAATTGAAGCTGTAAATTCTTGATTGAATAACAGTCGATTAATTTCTGAATCATGAAGCCAACATTCACCAAATGCGTGCATCCAAGGTTCAGAAAATAAAATTAATTCTGAAATGGCCATCATTATCACCTTTAAATTGTTATTTTCTATAACTGAAATAATTTAATGGTTGAGCAAAAATGATGCCATTTGAAATAAGTGAATTGAGTTTGTGCGACACATCTCGCCCTCTCAATGCACAGTTTATGGGGGATGGGAAAATAGTGGTTAATTTAGTGTTCTGTACCAAAATTAAGCCATGAACAAAAATAATTTGTCTGAAAATTAAAAAAAACTCCATCCATTCCGATTCAGACAAAAATTTTTATGAATGGCTTAATTTTGGTATAGGTGCTTAAAACAAAAAATATTGCTATTATTTAACCACATTTTTATAAAACAATGAAGGGAGGATTTTTTTTAATGACACATCGTTTATCCGCTTTAATTTTTGATGTCGATGGCACTTTGGCAGAAACAGAACGTGATGGGCATCGCGTGGCATTTAACGAGAGCTTTATGGCGCATTCGCTGAATTGGTTTTGGTCTGATGGATTATATGGCGAATTGTTGAAAATTACAGGCGGTAAAGAACGCCTTGCCCATTTTATTGAACATTACCAACCCGATATGCCTAATGGAATGCCTATAGAAACGCTTATTAATACCTTACATCAAGAGAAAAATAAGCGTTATCTGCAAATTTTACAAGCGGGTAAAATTCCTTTGCGCCCTGGCGTGTTGCGTTTGCTTAATGCAGCCAGAAATTCGGGCGTAAAATTAGCCATTGCCACCACCACCACATTAGAAAATGTACATCACTTATTAAGCTGCACCCTTTCTTCCGATGCCATAAACTGGTTTGACGTGATTGCCGCGGGAGACGTGGTGGCTGCTAAAAAACCTGCCCCTGACATTTATTTTTACGCCTTAGAAAAGTTGCAATTGCCCGCTAATGAATGCGTAGCTATCGAAGATTCTGCCAATGGATTGCAAGCGGCATTGCAAGCAGAATTGACAACACTCATTACGCTTAATGATTATACCGCTAATGAAAATTTTACCGGTGCCGCTTTGGTGGTGAATCAATTGGGTGAGCCTGATGCGCCTTGTCAAGCCATTGCAGGATCAATGGGAGGGAGTAATTGCGTTGATTTGGCACTATTTAATCGTTTAATCAATCGGGAATAAAAACGGCTTCCTGATTAACAAGGGGTGGAAATGGGCGTTGATTTGAGTGCGATAAAATCGCTTACCGCTACTGCAACGCCGTCGCCACCTCAGTATGATAAGCCCGCCATGCAGGAATTATTGCTGCTAATAAACCCAGTAATAAAGCAAATAATAACAATCCCAATAACAGTGTTATATTAAGCATCATTACCGAATCACTAATAGAAAACCAATACGCCAAACTTATCACTAAACCATGCCCAAATATAATGCCTAATACAGCACCTATTAAAGCAATGATCATTCCTTCTAATAAAAGTTGGCTTAATAAAACATTTCGACTTGCCCCCAATAAACGCATCAATGCTAAATCCTGATAACGCTCTTGTAAAGCATAATATAAACTAATTAAAATGCTTAATGCAGAAATGAGCATCAACAGAATGCCAAAGCCTTTTAAACCCTCCATACCAAATCCCATTATTTTTAATAATCGACTGATTTCAAAAGCAGGCACAGCCGCTTGTAATGTACTTTGACGATTCACCAAACGCGGCAAGGTCACGGCGGCTAATGCCGAACGATAACGAACCAATACCGCAGTGAGTTCCATTTTTTCATCAATCGAGCTTAAATCAATCCCTAAATCAACACCTAAATGGGTATTTATAGATTCGCTATGGATTGCAGAATGAGGCTCGTGATCATGTTCGTGATTGGGTTGAGCATCAGCATGATGCGCCTCTGTCCCATGCTCGCTGTGAACCTGCCACACACTGACGACGGAAGTTAAAATTAATTCATCTATAATTAAGCCCGTTTTTGCCAAAATGCCAACCACTACATAGGGATGCGCATCATGAACATCGCCTGTTTCGCCCAAACCATGAGAGCCAACAAAATGCTGTCCCAATGATAAATTTAATTGCCGCGCAACCGTTGCGCCTAAAACCACTTGTAAAGGCTCATCCCACCAATGTCCCGCACTTAATTGAGCATGGTAATGAGTAGGGTAATTTAAACTCGTTCCCACAATGCGAAAACCATGATAACTATCCCCTAATGCTAAGGGAATAGCTGTCTCAATCAAGGGTGATTTTAATAACGGTTTTACTTCCGATAAAGGAATATTTCCTGTGGGCATATCAGAATGGTAAATAGAAGCTAAAATAAGTTGTAATGGACTTCCCTTTGCACCAATAACTAAATCAATGCCTTCAGCATTGCGACTAAGGCGTTGTTCTAATTGTTCACTGATCATGAATAGAGCCGTAATTAACATCATACCTATGGTCATTAATAATAAGTTTAATGAAACCATCAAAGGACGATAACGAAAATAAGCCCAAATGATTTGCAATTGATTCATCGTTAATTCATTTCCAAAGCCAATTGTTGCGTGAATACATTCTGTAGTCGAGAATCATGACTGGCTATCACCAGCGTCGCGCCGTATTCTTTTGCTTGCGACTGCAACAAATGTAAAACCTGCTGGCAATTTACGTCATCCAAACTGGACGTGGGTTCATCAGCGAGCAGTAAAGGTGGACGGTGCAAAATTGCGCGTATAATGGCAACTCTTTGCGCTTGACCTTGACTTAAACGATGGGGCAGAGCGTGTTGCCACGCGGATAATTCCAGTGTGGCCAGTAAATTTTGAATACGATTTAAGTCTGGTCGTAATCCTGCGCACTGCTGCGCCAGTTTTAAATTTTCCAATACAGTCAATGGCTTAACTAAATGCAATCGCTGCAAAACAATCCCTATCTGGCGAGCGCGAAAAGCATCGCGTTGCCGTTCTGACAGCTCTTGCAACGCACATCCCCCCACAATGATTTGTCCTGATTGGGGGCGCAATAAACCCGCCATTAAATGCAATAAAGTTGTTTTTCCACTGCCAGAACGTCCTTTAATTAACCATTGACTGCCTGCATTGCTTTGCCATTCATTAATGTTCAATACCTCTCGATCTTGATAGCGATATTGCACTGATTGTAAATGAAACATAATTTAATTTCTCTGTTTATTTCTTTTTCCAATTGTGGCGGATTCTTCTCCACCAATTGAGAAAAGCATAGCGGCTTTTTAACGGTTGATGATTGTCTGGTTTAGTGGTTTGAACAATCGGATGATGATGAATAAAAGTTAATACCAATTGTTTAAATTCATCAATTCGTTCTAATTGTGGCGCATGCCCTACATCTGTCCACACCACCAATTGGGCGTGGGGCATTTTTTCTTGCATACGCACTAAAGCATCATACGACACAATTTCATCTTGCTCTCCCCATAAAATTAGAGTAGAAACAGTCAGTTGCCCGCATTGTTCCAATACATTCCATGTGGATAAACTCTCAACAAAACCGTCTAACGCTTCAGGTGACATCCGCACCGCATCATCCACCAGAGCGTTTAACATGGCACTGTCTTGATGCAAACTGGGAATCATTTTTTTAATCGCTCGCTTTAATATCGGACGACTTAAATCTAAAGATCGCACCAAATGATTTAATTCCGCCGCACCAATACCAAATAATGTGCGTTTTAATTGTGGCATTCCCTCCGCAGGTGCAGGCGCAATTAAAAATAAACTCTGTAAATATTGCGGATAGTTTAGCGCAAATTGCAAACTCACCGCACCCCCCAAAGAATGCCCAATTAAATGAAATCGAGATAATTTTAATCCCTTCACAAATTGGTATAAATCTATCGCTAATTGTTCCACCGAATAACCCGATTCAGGATGATCCGTGTCGCCACAACCTCTTAATTCAGGCGCGTAAAAAGTATAATGTTCTAAGGAAGAGTCACGCAACAACGGCAACCACCATCGCCACGAAGCAAAATTACCGTGCAGTAAAACCACAGTCATTCGCCCATGTCCTGCCTGTTCGTAATGTACATTGAGTTCTGGTAATTGAATAAAAGGCATGTGATGTAAAAACTCAACTTTGTGAATGAATAATCAGTTGTTTAATTAAAAATTAATTTTCCATCTTTTAATTGCCATAAAAATTGGCTAATGTTAGATTCGGTATTTAATTGGTGACTGGTTAGAATAATGGTCAAATTGTCTTGTTGTAATTGGGCTAATAAATCATAGGTTTGATCATGGGCTTCTTTGTCCATATTAGCGGTTGGTTCGTCTAATAACAGCAAACGCGGTGACAATATCCAAGCCCGAATTAATGCCACTCGTTGTTGTTCTCCGCCAGACAATTGGCGTGCATGACGTTGGCTTAAATGACTTAAATTAGCCCAAGCTAAAGATTGTGTCACTAGGGATGTAATGTCAGCTTTATTTTTGCCCTGACAATGCAGACCATAGGCTACATTGTTAAATACGGTGGTGTCAAATAGATAAGGTTGTTGGTGTAAATGTACGACGTTTTTGCGCAACCATGTTTTGATGTGAGGAGTGGTTATTTTGGTGTGATCGGTGAGAATTAATTCTAATGATTGGGCTTGAATTAAACCCGCAATTATTTTCAGTAATGTCATTTTACCACTGCCATTTTTCCCTTGCAACCACACACAGCCCGCCGCAGGAATCGGAAGTTGAGAAATATCTAAAATAAGTCGCTTTTGATAGCAAAAACGGAGCTGTTTAAGAGTAAAGAGCGTTTGCATGGAATTACGCGGCTGTTTTGAGAGCAGATCAATTATTTTTGTTATTTTAACATTAAAAACAACTTGTTGTTATTCTCCCGCGCCATAGGAAAAAATTGCCGCACGAGTCGCGTTTGAATACTGTCTGCACTTTATTGTAATCGAGGATAAAAATGAATAGATTGGCCTATTGAACTTTTTTAGCATTGATCTTATGATCCAGTTATTATTTATGTTGCGAGTCTTTCCAAAAAACACATCATGAACACTTTTTCTTTCTTATCAACGACTTACTGCACTATCTTTAGTGATGGTAGCGTTGTTCGTGGAATGATAAAAGTGTCGTACCTTGCTCTCCTGTCGCTGCTGCTGCCCCGCGGGGCAAATCATTCAAACTTGCCTCACTAGAGGCCGCCTCTAACACGTTTTTTTACCTCCTAACTACGCTTTTTTTAACCTACAAGCGCGTTTTTGTGCGATGCGGTTGCTTGCTGCGCGCTTTTTAACGGAGTTTTACAAAATGACGGATAAACTTTTTATTTTCGACACCACCTTGCGCGACGGCGAACAAAGCCCCGGCGCATCTATGACTAAAGATGAAAAAATTCGT
Source organism: Thioflexithrix psekupsensis (assembly GCF_002149925.1). Lineage (NCBI taxonomy): Bacteria > Pseudomonadati > Pseudomonadota > Gammaproteobacteria > Thiotrichales > Thioflexithrix > Thioflexithrix psekupsensis. The sequence goes on from NZ_MSLT01000012.1 coordinate 216,471, forward strand.
ATTGCTCGTGCGTTGGAAAAATTACGCGTCGATGTGATTGAAGCGGGTTTTCCTGCGGCCAGTCCCGGTGATTTTGAGGCCGTTCATGCCGTAGCCAATGTGATTAATGATTGTAGTGTGTGTGGTTTATCACGTGCTTTGGATCATGATATTGATCAAGCGGCGGCTGCGTTAAAAGGTGCAGTTTCTCCGCGAATTCATACCTTTATTGCCACTTCTCCCATTCACATGGAAATGAAATTGCGAATGCAGCCGGATTCTGTGGTGGAACAAGCGGTGCGGGCAGTAAAACGTGCGCGCCAATACACGGATAATGTTGAATTTTCTGCTGAAGATGCGGGGCGTTCGGAGTTAGATTTTCTCTGCCGAATGATTGAAGCGGTGATTAAAGCGGGTGCGACGACAATTAATATTCCTGACACGGTGGGTTATAAAGTGCCTGAACGGTTTGGGAATTTAATTCACAATCTTATCACCCGCGTTCCTAATGCAGATAAAGCGATTTTTTCCGTACATTGTCACAATGATTTGGGATTAGCGGTGGCTAATTCTTTGTCGGCCGTGTTAAACGGGGCGCGTCAAGTGGAGTGTACTATCAATGGCTTAGGTGAGCGTGCGGGCAATGCGGCGTTAGAAGAAATTGTGATGGCCATTCGTACTCGTGGTGATGTATTTACTTGTCAGACCACGATTGATACGACACAAATTATCAATTGTTCTCGTTTGGTGTCTAACATTACGGGCTTTCCTGTACAACCGAATAAGGCCATTGTGGGTGCAAATGCGTTTGCGCATGAATCAGGTATTCATCAAGATGGCGTACTTAAACATCGCCAAACTTACGAAATCATGCGGGCTGAAGATGTGGGTTGGACGGCCAATCGGATGGTATTGGGTAAACATTCGGGACGCAATGCGTTTAAAGCCCATTTAAAACGGCTTAATATCGAGTTTACTACAGAAGAAGAATTGAACGCCGCGTTTGCGCGTTTCAAGGAATTGGCTGATAAGAAACACGAAATTTACGATGACGACTTACAAGCCTTAGTCACCGACACCTTGTCATCAGAACATGAGACTTACAAATTGCTTTATTTGCGGGTGATTTCTGAGACGGGAGAATTGCCAACGGCACAAGTGACGTTATTTATCGGCGGCGAGGAAAAAACGGTGTCTGCCAAAGGCAGTGGCCCTGTTGATGCGACCTTTAAGGCGATTGAAGCTTTAGTCAACAGTGGGGCTTCGTTGTTGGTTTATTCGGTGAATAATGTCACCGACGGCACAGATGCACAAGGTGAAGTGGGCGTGCGTTTGGAAAAAGAAGGGCGTATTGTGAACGGTCAAGGATCGGACACGGATATTTTAGTGGCTTCGGCAAAGGCTTATTTAAACGCCTTAAACAAGATTTTAACGCCACTCAGTCGCCAACATCCCCAGCAGCACAATACCAATTTGTGTAAAAATGTGCCGTAGTATTTCTTGTCTTTTGCAAAATAGGAATCACAATGGGTGATTCATTGTTCTACCGTTCTTTCTTTTTTGTAGACAAGGACGGTGGACTTATTTTATTGGGTGTGGTTGAAACCAACGTTCTTTGGGTAAAATATTTTGGCTAAATGTATGCCATTGGTTTTGATTAAATAATTGTTTTAATGCGTTAATTTCTGGTGTTAAAGAGAACATGAGAATAATGGAAATGATCATGATCACAGAAGCGGTTTTATCTTTCCAATCTAGCAGTTTAATGGCAGTACCCAATGAGCGTTTTACTCTAATTTTATCTTTGAGTTCAATGCTGTTAGCCTCGTCTAAAAGCAAATGAATCGTAAACCCAAAAGCCGCGAATAATCCCAATAACCAAGCAAAAACCGCATTGGCATTGAGCAGACGAAAACTAAATACAGTAATGATAAAACCAAATAATAAGGCCATACCCAAAGAATGAAATGTGCCGCGATGTAATGTTAATTTTTTAATAAAAATAATCACCACATACCGCACCAGCGCGTAAACGATTCCCCAAATTATCCATAATTCCACTATCGAAAAATAATGAATGTGATGCACAGAAGCCGCAAAAGCAATGATCGTCGCTAGTAGGGTAAAAATAAGTTGTAATGAAGTCGAATGATTTGAATCTACATCAGGTAAAATACCACCAATGACTCCCACCCCCCATAAGAAAAAAACCTCATTTGGTGATACCAATTCCATGCTTAAACAAGTCATCGAAGCCAAGCCGCTCAGTGCGGCCGCGGCGGATAAATGGGCTTGAAAATTGGCCATGTTTACATACTCTCTGGTTTTTCGATATGATTGCCTAACGTGTTCTAAAATTTCCCGCTCTGCTCCGTCAGAACAGGAAAAAATCGCCATGTTACACGAATAAAGCCGCAGAACAAGCCCATTTGATACGAGAGAAGCCATCATTTTTTTCTAAATGAAACGTAAAAATATTTTTTCTCTCATGCTTTATAATTATTTGTAATTACTTAATTATTACTTGAGTGTTGGTGACGTTGTTTTTATTATTCAGATGATATTACTGGTTTTTGTGCAAAAAATAAGTATTATGCGTATAAAAAGGTGTTGTATTAATTGCATCTTCTGTGGTATTCAGGCACACTAGGCATTCTAAAACGATTTTAATGGCTTGACCGCAGTACATGCGGCTCCCTTCAGTGAACATAAAACCTGTAGCAATGAGGAACCAACATGTTTCAAAAAACAACTTTATCAATCGCTTGTGCCTCCGTACTGATAGCGGTTTCCCCTTGGGTGGCGGCGGATGTGACATTAAAAGGTCATGTCAACCGTGCGATCATGTATGCCGATGATGGCGTAGACAGCGAAACTTTCTTTGTTGACAACGACAATTCTTCTACCCGTATTATTATTGATGCGCGTCATCCCTTAAACGACGATGTCACCGTCGGCGCGCAATTCGAGGTTGAACAACAATCTCAAGCCAGTAATGAAGTATCAATGGGTACTTATCCCAATCACAATGCTTTTAGAGAACGTAAATTAGAAACTTACTTTATGAGTAAGAAAATGGGGACATTGTGGTTAGGTCAAGGGGACACCGCCTCTAAAGCCACCTCAGAAGTGGATTTATCAGGGACTGCGGTGGCTTCTTACGCTGACACAAGCGGCACTGGTGGCGCGTTACATTGGCGTGCGGCAGATGGCAGCAAGTTGGGTGATAAGTTTACTATCGGTAGTGTTACAACCTATTTTGACGGTTTAGGACGTAATGACCGTGTCCGTTATGACACACCTAAATTAGCAGGTTTCATGTTATCGGCTTCAGCAGTGACTGCGGAACAGTATGACGTGGCATTGCGTTATGACAATGACTTTGGTTTCATGAAGTTAGCAGGCGCGGTAGCGTATGCAGATTTTGCTGACGCGCCACCCAGTAAGTTGCCAGGTGCCGAAAGTCAATTTAACGGCTCAATTTCTGCGTTGTTTGATTTTGGTTTGAACCTGACATTGAGTGCTGGCACAACCGATTTCAAAAAGTTGAGCGACTTAACCGATACGTTGAAAGACACGTTAGAAGACGACAGAGAGCGTGATGAGCCAGTGAATTACTGGGGTAAATTAGGCTATCAATTCAGTGCGTTGCCATTGGGTAAGACAGCGGTATCTGTTGAATACGGTGAAACTTTAGATTTAGCCGCACAAGGCGATACTTACAAAACCTATGGTGCGTCATTGGTACAAAATATTGATGCAGCCAGCACGGAATTATTCCTGCACTATCAAGGTTTTGAGTTAGATCGTGACAACGGCGTAAACCCCGAAGACATTTTCATTGTCATGGGCGGCGCACGGGTTAAATTCTAATGAGTAACAAAACTGCCGTGATAATGTGGAAGGGAATGCGTTTATCATTCCTGTCTGCGGCGGTTGTAGCCGTATTGGGATGTGCCAACGCTAAACCGATTGAAGGCTCTGTTACTGCGGATCGTATTCCTGATGGACCTGGTTTGTTTACAGGAGAAACAGGGGAATATCGTATTCGTCTTTTTGGTGGCAGCAGCGAAGAAGAGGGTCGCCATGCTGATCGCGCTGGTTACTCCAGTGGTTCGTCTGGCTCGTCGCGTTCTTCTGCAAGCAGCAGTGGACTTGACGAAGGACAGTAATTTTTAATATCCCCCTAATGGCAAGGCTGTTTAGGGGGATTTTTACTGTTGTGGAGCGTGAAAAATGCCTAAATTACCGTATTGGATGTTGTCAAGTGTGCTGTTTATCGCTGTGAATACAACTGCAATGACGGTTGAAACGCCTCCTGTAGAATCTTTTGAAGGTGTTCTGCGTATGAACCCTTGGCAAAAAGGTTCAGACAGCTATTGTGCGGGCGGGAGCGAGTATTTTGTATTGCAGCAAGCAGATGGGCAGGAAATTGTTTTGGCTACGCCAGAAGATGTCTCAACGTGGCAGGAGTTTGTGGATCAAAAAGTGTCGATTCAAGGCGTTTTTGAAACGAAAATTTTGCCCACTGCCTCTGAGTCCAGTGATGAACCCATGTTAGAGCAACGTCCTGTTGTGCCAATGGGCGCAGTCTTGACTTGTGAATTGTTAGTGGTAGACAGCCTCACGTTGACCCCGTAAAAAAATGTGTGATTTCATTCCAACCAAACCGTCAAATCAGATGAATTTGACGGTTTTTTTTGTCATCTATAATTGACTGAAGTTTATCTGCGTTTCATACCACGAGGAAGATACCATGTTGGGAATAAGACACATTCGTTTTGATTCAATGACCTATGTTTTGCATTATGTCAATGGGCAGATCAAACGAGAAGGACGAGGTTTAGCGTTTTTTTATTTTTCGCCTAATAGTTCTATTATGGCGATTCCAATGGGCAGTAATGATTTGCCGTTTATTTTTAGCGAACCCACTTTTGATTATCAAATGGTGAGTATACAAGGTCAAGTCAGTTATAAAATCGCTAATCCGAAATTATTAGCGGACGTTTTAGATTTTGTGGTGAACCATAAAGGAGAATATAAGAAAAACGATATTGAAAACTTGAATCAACGCATTATTAACGAAGCCCAAACCTCTATTGCTTCGCTGATTCATGAGATGAAACTCAAGCAAGCCATTCGCTCGGCAAAAATAATTGAGGCGAAAATAATTGACGTATTGAAAGTGTCGCCACTCATTAAGATGCTGGGGATTGATATTTTAGGTGTGAACATTTTGGCGGTGAGTGCCACGCCTGAAATGAGCCGCGCTTTAGAAACCGAAACGCGAGAGCAATTGCAACAAGAAGCTGACCATGCTATTTACGAACGCCGAAATTTTGCTGTGGAACAAGAACGGAGAATTAAAGAATCCGAATTGAACACGGAAATTTTGGTCGAAGAAAAACTGAAACAGATTGCGGATAAAAAGATGCAATCCCAGTTTGAACAAGCCGAAAATGATCGCAAATTGAAAGAGATTGAATTGGCTGCTGAAATTGCCATTGAGAATCAACGCGCCCAATTGATCGAACAAAAAGCGGCAAATAACCGCAAAGAAGCGGATAGCAAGAGCTACGTGAATGAGATGTTATTAAAACCTTATAAGGAGATGGATTGGAAAGTATTAATGGCGTTAAGTCGTGAGGGATCGCCAGGGTTAAATATTGCGTTGGCATTTAGAGAATTAGCCGAACGTGCGGACACAATTGGGCAATTAAATATCACTCCCGATTTGTTGCAAAGTATTTTGCAACAAAACAATGAAGGATTCCATCGTGGGCATGGACACTAAATTTGATTACGCCATTATTGTTAAAAGTAAAACTCGGCTTGAGCTATTAATAGAGCGTTTTAATACCAAAGGACAAGCCAAGTTTTATATTGAGAATCTGGGCGGAGATTTTTCTGAATATGAACGCGAGCATGATACTTTTTATGAGGCGTTAAACTGTGTGCAAAAGGATTTATCTACCGTTCTTAAAAATAAAATTATTGATAAAGCCTATTTGCCTTCGTTTATTTTTTCTGAAAAATACTTAATTGTGGTTGTGGGGCGTGATGGTTTGGTGGCTAATACGGCTAAATATTCTAAAAACTGCCCTATTATCGCTGTTAATCCCGATCCTGAAAATTATGATGGCGTACTCTTACCTTTTGATGTAGAGACTTTCTCACTGATTACGTCAGATTTCGGATGGGATTTAATAGATTTTAAAACGGTACATTTTGCTAAAGTCACGTTGAATGATGGACAGGAATTATTAGCTTTTAATGACTTATTTATCGGCATTAATTCCCACGCTTCGGCACGTTATGAAATTAACTTTGAGCATCAGATTGAAGTGCAATCATCTAGCGGTATTATTGTCTCCACGGCGATTGGTGCAACGGGCTGGTTAAGTGCGGTTTTTAATATGGCTTATGGTGTTGTGGGTTCTTTGGAGGAAAATTTACAAGCCAAACAACCACCACAATTAAGTGATAAACAATTGTTATTTGTGGTAAGAGAACCTTTTAAAAGTGTAAGCACGCAAAGCAATGTGGTGACGGGATTAATTGAAGAAGGGAGACATTTAATCATTAAATCTTTAATGCCTACCAATGGCATTATTTTTAGCGACGGTATTGAAAGCGATTTTTTAAAGTTTAATAGTGGCGCTGTTGCGACAATTAGAATTTCTGAAGAAAAAGCGGTGTTGGTGGTGCTAGAAGACCTGCTTCCCGATATGCCAGAATGGGATGATTCGTAGAACTTTTGTTTGAATCAGCATCTAAATCTCGTTTCCAGTGCTTGGAGGCTGTAAAAGAACCTATTATAAAAATAATAAGTTAACAAAAATCTGTTAATTCGGGTTCAGAAAAAAAGATATTTTTACAAATGACTTAATTTTGCTATATTCCGAAAGACCTGTTTATTATTCCAACGAAATACTCTATAATCCCTCTATCTCCTTGTTTATTACCCCTATCTTTGGAAATACATGCGATCCGCGCCATTGCCCCAGAAAATAACGGCCACGGCCACTGTCAGTCATGATTTTGAATTAGAACCGCTTGATAATCAGCGACTTGCCAACTTGTGTGGACAATTTAACCAACACTTAAAACAAATCGAAACCCGCTTTCGTGTCACTATTCACCACCGCGGCCACCAGTTTCGCGTGATGGGAGAAAACACAGGCGTGCAAGAAGCCAGTCAAGTGATACAAAATTTGTACCATGCCACCTCGCATGAACAACTAGACCCCCAACGAATTCACCTTTTTTCCCAAGCTGCTGATGTAGAAATGATGCAACTCACCTCTGCTTTGCCTGTTGAAGGCGCGGATGTCGTTATTCGCACTCGTCATGGTGTCGTGCGCGGTCGCAGCTTGAACCAACGCTGCTATCTCAATAATATTGCTCGCCATGATATTAATTTTGGCATCGGCCCCGCAGGAACAGGCAAAACGTATTTAGCCGTCGCCAGTGCCGTCGAAGCCTTAGAAGAAGAACGTGTACGCCGTTTAATTTTGGTGCGCCCTGCCGTTGAGGCGGGTGAAAAATTAGGCTTTTTACCGGGCGATTTAGCGCAAAAAGTTGACCCTTATTTACGGCCGCTTTACGATGCGTTATATGAAATGTTGGGTTTTGAGAAAGTCAATAAATTAATTGAACGCAGCGTGATAGAAATTGCGCCATTAGCCTATATGCGGGGTCGAACATTAAACGATTCTTTTATTATTATGGATGAAGCACAAAACACCACGGTAGAACAAATGAAAATGTTTTTAACCCGTATTGGATTTGGTTCTACGGCTGTGATTACGGGAGATGTGACCCAAATCGACTTGCCGCGTAGCACTCCATCAGGGCTTAAACATATTCTGAATATCTTACAAGAAGTACAAGGGATCAGTTTTACCTTTTTCGATTCTAAAGATGTGGTGAGACATCCGCTGGTTGCACGTATTATTGAAGCCTACCAAGCCGCTGAAGACGCGGCCGATCTGTCTTGACACATGATGAGCCGACAAGTCCCCCTTCAACTTGATGTGCAGTACGAAAGTAAAGCCAATGAATTACCAAGTCGTCGCCAATTGCAACAATGGGTGCTGGCTACTTTACATGCGGTAGGACATGTTCAGCCGACAGAATTAAGTCTGCGCATTGTGGATCGCGCTGAAGGCGCACGCCTAAATCAAACGTGGCGACAAAAAACAGGCGCAACCAATGTGTTATCGTTTCCATTTGAAAATCCGCCCGGCCTCAATTTACCACTACTCGGTGATATTGTGATTTGTGCGCCGGTGGTGGCGGAAGAAGCTGAAACACAAAAAAAACCGATCACAGCCCATTGGGCGCATTTAGTGATTCATGGTGTTTTACATTTATTAGGTTTCGATCATACAACTGAAGCCGAAGCCCAAGACATGGAACGCCTAGAGATTGACATTTTAACGACCCTCCACTACCCCAACCCGTACTAATACGACTACAATGAATCCTCCGTCCTCGGCTTTATCTTGGTTTGAACGCATTTTGCAGGTCATTAAGCGCGACCCTTTGGATAGAGAAGGTATCTTAAATTTGTTGCGTGATGCCCAACAACGCGGTTTATTTACGCCTGATACGTTAGGCATGATTGAAGGTGCATTACAAGTATCCGAAATGCACGTCAGAGACATCATGATTCCGCGGGCGCAAATGGTGACTTTAGAACTGTCCGCTCCCACCGATAAACTCATCCAAACCATTGTTGAATCAGGACATTCTCGTTTTCCCGTCATTGGAGACAGTCGAGATGATGTACAAGGTATTTTTTTGGCGAAAGACTTATTGGATTACTATGCCAATGGTACTGTAGAGCATTTTAATATGCGTGAAGCGATGCGCCCCGCGATTTTTATTCCAGAAAGCAAGCGGTTAAATGTGTTACTCCGAGATTTTCGCAGCAGTCGTAATCACATTGCCATTGTGGTAGATGAATACGGTGGCGTGGCAGGATTGGTGACGATTGAAGATGTGATTGAACAAATTGTGGGCGATATTGATGATGAACACGATTTTGACGATCAAATTTTCATTAAACAACGCGGCGATAATTTATATTCGGTGTTGGCTTTAACGCCGATTGAAGAGTTTAATGAATTCTTTAAAACTGATTTTAGTGATGAAGAATTTGACACGGTAGGCGGATTAATTTTACAGGCTTTTGGCCACATGCCAAAACGCGGAGAAAGTTTGCAATTGGCAGGCTTTTATTTTGAAGTGATACGTTCTAATAGCCGCCGCATTCATTTATTGCGGGTTAAGCCTTTACAAGAATAATGAATCAGTAAATGTCCAGATAAAATCCCCATCTAATACCCGATTTAAACGCACGTCGAATAAATGACGATCTGCAATTTTAATAATCGGGGGAAATAAAGACAAGCCCACCTTTTTCGTGTCGGGGCGACAAGTGCTTAAAAAACGGTCATAAAATCCCTGCCCATACCCCACACGAAACCCTTCTTGATCAAAACACAATAACGGCACAATTACCCAATCTATTGCTTGACTATCAGCCACTTTTGCCGCAATAGGTTCAGGAATGCCATATTGATTTTCTACCAATACCGTGTCCGTTTCTAAATAATAATGCGTTAAGGTTTTATGAGTAAAATCGCTGCGCGAAATCATGAGACGAATAGAGGGATAATGCAAACGCAATTGTTCCACTAAATACCACGTATTAATTTCATTTTTTGCCTTAATGGGTAAAAATAAATGCACGGTATCTTCGGCGCGTAAATCGGGTAAATGGACAAATTGAAAAGCGATTTTTTCGCTTTTATGTTGGATTTCCTGTGGTGTTAATGCAGCGCGTAATTGGGAATAATGGCGACGCAGAGAAAATTTATCATTTTCCATTAGAATGATTGGAATGATCGCGGTTATCAGAAGAATAAGACAAGAAAGGAATTTGTAATAAATGATGCAAATAAAGATAATGCGGCTCTCGAAATTCCAGCAAACCAATTTGCATTTTCTCGTGTCCTAAAGCGGGCTGCGCCTGATACGTGCCAAACCAACGATCCCAACACGATAAATTAAAACCAAAATTACTGTCCGTTTCTCGATTAATGACCGAATGATGTACGCGGTGCATGTCGGGCGTAACCACGAATAAACGCATCCATTTATCCCAAGTGGCATTTAAACGAATATTGGCATGATTAAACATGGCCATTAAATTTAAAATCATTTCAAAAATAAACACTGCTAATGCAGGCGCACCTAAAATAAGAATAGCCGCGAATTTAATCCCCATTGATAATAAAATTTCAATCGGATGAAAACGTGCGCCCGTCGTGACATCAATATCCACATCGGCATGGTGCATTCGGTGCAGTCGCCATAATAACGGCACGTGATGAAATAAAACATGCTGCCCATAAATCACCATATCTAACATAATCACGGCAATAATGACCGCGATAATTTCAGGGATAGGGATCATATTAAACAATCCCCAATGCTGTTGTTCTATCCACAACGCAAATCCCACCGCCGCCATGGGGAATAATAAACGCAGTAATAAGGTGTTAAAAATAACTAAGGCAAAATTATTAAACCAACGGGTTAATTTAGAAGCGATTAAAACTCGTTTTGGTGCGATAATTTCCCAGCTTGCCATGAGTAACAATACGCTAAAGAAACCTGATAATCGAATAATCGCTTCATGACGAATAATCCAATCGCTAAATTCCGTCATTTTCAGTTATTTTGATCATAAAAAGGGCAAGTATTAGGGTCTTGACAACTGCCGTAAATATAAAGACAATGATCCTTAATGCGGAAGCCTTTTTTCTTGGCAATGGATTCTTGACGTTGTTCAATCACCTCGTCGGTAAATTCTTCAATATGTCCGCAAACGACGCACACAATATGATCGTGATGTTTACCTTCATTCAGTTCAAAAACGGACAATCCGCCCTCAAAATGATGACGAATGACCAAACCCGCCGTTTCAAACTGCGTCAACACGCGATATACCGTTGCCAAGCCGACATCATCGCCCGAATCCAACAAGGCTTTATAGACATCTTCCGCGCTCAAATGCCGTTGCTGACTGCGCTCTAACAACTCAAGCACCCGCACCCGTGGCAGTGTTGCTTTTAATCCTGCTTTTTTAAGGTCGTGACTTTCCATCAAAATCTCCATAGTCAACCAAATTGTGTATTTTAACGCGCAATCGGCTATGATAGTGAGGTTATTATTATTGGGGTTTAGAAATCATAATGCAAAAATTTTTCACCATCACCGCATTATTAAGTTTGTTATTATCAGGCTGTGCGGTGTACAAAATCGATATTCAACAAGGTAACGTGATCACACAAGCCCAATTGGATCAATTAACCGCTGGAATGCCCGCACAAAGAGTGCGTTTTATTATGGGAACGCCTTTATTAATTGACGTGTTTAATGAAAACCGTTGGGATTATTTATATCGCTTTAAAGCGGGACATAAAAATGATGAACAACATCGCATTAGTTTATTTTTTGATGAAAACCAATTATTGAGTCATATTAGTGGCGATATTGCCGTTGAAATTCGAGATCGCCCCCAACCCAATACTGAACCCAAAGATGATCGCTTACCGATTTTATAATGGGGTGATTATTTTGCCATTTTATTTGCCCAAAGTACCATCGAAATGCGCCAACAAGAACCCTGTGAACGTGTCAGTGAATTAGTGCGTTGTTTTCAACACATTTATCAAACCCGAATGCAAGATATGCCTATGGTGAATCCTGCTTTATCTGTTGATGTGATAGGTTTTCGCACGTGGCAACAACGCTGTGTGGGTATTTTAATTACCCCGTGGTTTATGAATTTAATCGTGTTATTTGAACAGCCTACGGAAAAGGTTTCATTGCCTCATGCGGATGAAAAATATCATTATCAATTTCCATCGGGGCATTATGAATTTTTAGTCTGTCATGAAGAATCGTTGGGATTATATCACAGTTGCTCCTTGTTTTCACCTATGTTTGACTTTAATAGTCAAGAATTGGCACAGCAAACCGCACAACATATTTTAACTTTATTGTGGCAAGCTCCAGAAAAGCAAATTAAACCTAAAGATAATGAGAAAAAAACCTTATCTCGTCGTGAATTATTACGCGGTAAGTTTTCTGCGGGTTCTTCTTAATTTAACCTTTAATTCATAGGCTAATTTCTGATGTCTGAACAAGATTATTCTATTATAGAAAAACAACTGGCTTACGATGGTTATTTTAAAATACTGCGTTATCGCGTGCGTTATCGTTGTTTTGCGGGCGATTGGCACGATAATGTGGTGCGAGAGGTGTTTGAACGCGGTCATGCCGTGGCGGTTTTGCCTTATGATCCGCAGACGGATCAGGTGATTTTAATTGAACAATTTCGCATTGCGCCCGCCGCGGTGAATGAATATCCGTGGTTAATGGAAATTGTCGCAGGAATTATTGAAACAGGCGAGAAAATCGAATCGGTGGCTTATCGAGAAATGCAAGAAGAAATAGGCTGTGAAACTTTGGAATTAATTCCTATGTATCAAGCCTTTGTCAGTCCCGGTGGCACGACAGAAACAGTGGCTTTATTTTGCGGGCGAATTCAAGCGAATTGTTTTAGCCCATTGCACGGCAAAGCTGAGGAACAAGAAGACATTCGCGCCCATTTAATTTCGCGCACCACCGCATTATCTTGGTTAGCAGAAGGCAAAATTCGTTCATTATCGGCCATTACTGCATTACAATGGTTGGCTTTACATTATGCGCAAGTACAAGAACAATGGGGTGATGGGAAATAGGGGGAAAATTAAATACTGAGGTGACGTTTTAGATTTCTCAATATTTCTGCGGCAACATCCGCTTCTTGCATTTGCCATTGTGACTTTTCTGCGACTCCTTTGCGAACAACCAATTGAGTCACATTATGTATAATAATATCAATCAGTTTGGGGCATTGTGCCAATATTTTTTCTAATAATTGATAATTTATTTCTAGTAATAAACAAATCGTTTTGCTGGAGACAGTGGCTTCGTAAACATCATTCATCAACATCGCTGTCCCACCAATCATACTGCCGGGCGAGAGAAGCTGAAGTTGTCGGGATTTTGTACCTATAGTATGACGTGATTCCGCGGTTAATAACCCTTCTAATACCAAAAAAATAACTTCTGCTATTTCACCCCGTTGGGTCACGGTTTGGTTCGCTTCAACCACTTTTAAACGCGCATAAGTGGCTATCCAACGGGCATCTGATTCCTCTACACCATGAAATAATTCGGTCATGGTAATCAGTATTGTTAAATGAGCAATATCAGGTAATGCGTGTTGTGCGGGTCTTACGCCTGCAAAACTTAAATGTTTAAGCACATGCTGTTGAATCATATTTCGAGTGCGCGCCCGCTTTTCAAAAGGCGTATGTACATAAATATTGTATTTGACTGAACGTGGAACATGAATAATTTCAGTGACGGAAATAATGGGTTCTATCACTGGAGTATCCGGAAAAACGACACTCAAGGCTTCAATGGATGCGGCTTTTAGAATACGAATAGCACGCTCAACCGGCACTTTGCCATCCAAAATAATAGGAATTGAAGTGGCTAATTGGGGATTGGGGCTTGAAAAATTGGTAATGACGGCTGCTGATACGGAACGATTAGGGATAATAACAGTATTATTATTAGTATCAAGAATTTGCATTGTTCGCCAACTGATTTCTACAATTCTTCCTTCAATGGTTTGATCCCCAATTTTATGTAATTGAACGTCATCGCCTAATTTGACAATACGATCTAAATTCAGAGCTAATCCTGCAAAAATATCGAGAATTAAGTTTTGTAACGCTAAACCAACAACAATACCCATTGCCCCAGAAGCGGCAAGAACTACAGTTAAATCTTGTTTAAAGACAATCCCAACAATCGCAGTAAAAGCAAGCAGATAAACCAAGAAAGCCGCTAATTGGTTCAATAGACGCGGCGGTTGTGAACCAATAGCGGAGGCAATAAGCCAATCTAAGAAAATATATTGAACCACACGCCTAACAAATACCGCAAGCGCAAGGAATGTGCTAATTCCCAGTAAATAGCCCAACACAAGGTGAGCCATACCAATACCCGCTAAACCAATGGCTTGGTAGGCTTCTCCGCCATAAAAAATAAGACTGCCAAATAAAGCAACAAGTATCAGTGGAAAAAAAAGTTCTTTAAAGACTTTCTTATTTTTTGGCAGAGAATTTTCCATATATATCAATCTATTGTTAAGCTAATTTAAAACGCTGTACTTGAGTATGAGTTTCTCTAATGACATCGGCTAATTTTAGCATGGTAGCACTAATCTCTTCAGCGGCTGCCGCATTTTCTTGACCGCCTGATTGAATTTTGCTCACTTGTTCTGAAATCCATTCAATCGAGGCAGATTGTTGGGTGATTGCGCTGGAAATAAATTCGACCGCACTGCCACTTTCCTGCGCCGCTTTGGCAATGTCTTCAACGGCGATTCTCGTTTGTTGTGCGGTATTAACACTTAACGTAACGCTTTGTGAGGAACTGGTAATTAGCGTGCCAATGTCACGCGCTGAAAGAGAAGCCTCTTCTGCCAACTTGCCGATTTGTTGCGCGACAAAACCAAACCCTAAACCATGCTCCCCAGCACGTACCGCTTCTAAACCCGCATTGAGTGAAAGTAAATGGGTTTTATCAGCAATACGATTGATTTTAGTGGTAATTTGCTCAATGCGTTTATACTCTTCTGAAATTTGTTCAATAATTTCAATGAGTTTGATAAGTTGATCTCGGCCGCTGGCGGCCAATTCTGCCGTCGCAGAAGCCAATTTCCCACTCTTTGTCGTATTTTCAGCAACTTGACCAATAGCGGCTGAACTTTGAACGACCGCAGTAGCCACTTCATCTAACGCAGCCATCTGTTGGGAAGATTGGCTTGAAACATGTTCAGCAGCCGCGAGTGTTTGGACAGAAGCGGAGGCAATGTGTTCGGTGTTGCTCACGACGACAGTTAAAATCTCTTTCATCTGTTTAAGAGATTGATTGGTGTTTGTTTTTAATGAAGCAAACTCGCCTTGATAGCTCCCTTCAACATGATGCGTCAAATCACCCACAGACATATTTTTGGTGACTTCTCCCAGTTCTGTGAGTAAGGTAATGAGTGAGTCTAAGCTGCGATTGACATTGGCTTTTAAAGCGCGTAAATCTCCTTCATAAGCCCCGTCAATTCTTTTGTTAAGATTACCTAAAGCCAATTGCTGCATGACTTCAGCCACTTCTGTCAACGGTTTACTTAAAACATCTAATAATTGGTTCATGCCAACAATAAGTGTCCCAAACTCACCCGGATGGCGAGTGGCATCTACTCGCGTTGATAAAGCCCCTTGTTGAGCAGCACTGATCAATTCTGAAGAATCTTTAATTAGCGCATTTAGAATTTGGGTAATGTCTCCTATGGCTTTGGCAATGTAACCCACTTCATCATACCGATCATAATATTCTTTGGTAATGACGACATTGCCATCTGCAACTTGTCTCACAATAGCGGTCAGTCGATTGAGTGGAGAAGAAACAATTTTTTCAAACCAAATCATGAGTAATATGGCTAATACAAAGACGCAAGCACTGGTGCCAACCAGCATGGAGAAACTCAATTCATAGATGCTATCACCTTCATGACTTGCCTCTCTAGCACCTGCGTTATTAAAGTCAACTAATTTCAATAAATTAATAGACATGTCGTTAAATAATACATCTGCCCGATCCAATGCCCGCTCTAACTGAGTAGCCATTGTTGCATTTTCTTGTGCGTCAGTCGTTGTAGAAGTTTTTTTAGCTTTTTGTTCTGCAAGCAAAATGACCTTTTCAACAGCGGTTAAGTATTCGTTGTACAATTTGGAAAATTCTTGTTGGATAACCCGTTCTTCTTCGGTATCAACGGTGGGTTCATATTTTCCCAATTGTTCAGCAATAAAGTTACGTTGAGTTTGAATGGCTTTTTCTTGTTTCATCGCCTCATTTGAGTCTGTTGCGGCAATGAATCTGAACAAAGCAGTATGTAAATCGCTAGTGCCAGTATTTGCTGCGTTAATTGCGATGACAGCAGGTAGCCAAGTTTTTTCTATACCAAAAAGATAGGGTTCGTAGAATCCTTATTTTGTCAGAATCAGAATTTACAGACACAAGAATTTTCAAAATTTATTCTTGCAAGTCATTTATTTTAAACATGTTTTTTATTATTTAATTCTGAAAATCCTAAAATTCTGTAAATTCTGATTCTGACAGAAAAATTTTATGAATGACTTAATTTTGGTATATCTCCGTTGATTTTTGGTTGATTAAATTCATGCGATTCAAGGATAACGCAGTAAATATTATAAATAAAACAGATAATCCTAGAAAAGCAAAACGTAATTTACCTTTAATAGTGATACGATTAATAAAACTGGCTGCGGCTTTTTCGGCATCCTGTGCATCAAACTGAGCTTCATTCGCAATACGAGACGACCACCCTTCTATTAACAGCATGAAAATGAAAAGAATAAGGGCAACAACGATATTAATGGCAACCAGCATCGTTTTCACTTGTGCAAAAATTTCGTCACCACCCCGACTGGTTTTTTCGCCACCTTCTTGGTTTAATTGGACTAATTTTTGAAGTTCGATTTGCAGTGAATTAAATAAAATACTACTCTTTCTCAACTGCTTAGTTGCTTCTTCTTTTTGGTTTCTTTTTGAGTAGTCCAATGCTTCTTGGCTTGCTCGAAAATACTCTTCGTGTTTTTCAAGCGTATTTTGGTAAATTTTCAATTCATTGTCTGAGGAAATCAATGCTTGATATTCCTGCTTTAATGAAGAAAGTTCTCGCATGATACGCTCAATATCTTTCTCTTGTTGTGCGATTTCTTCTGGAACGAGAGACAAGACATGTAACAACTCAGCCATTCGATAATCGCTGATTTTTGCCGCAATGGCGTTAATTCGTACAATGCTGGGTAACCAATTAGTTTCCATTTCAGTGGACTTTTGGTTAAGTACAAACATACGGTTATAAGAGAATATACTCACCATGATAAACAAGGCGATAATACCTAAAAAGGCCAAACGTATTTTAATAAGCGTCGCAGCAGACTGCATGATAATCATTCTCCGTTATTTAATCAGAAGTTTCACTTGAAAAATGTACCCATTTTGTTAAAGAGGATACTAAGGCTCGTTTTATCTTCCATGGAAAGTCAACGAAATCGAGATCAGGTTTCACACGCAATACCCATTTATTTTCTATCGTACAAAAAGCTGCGGCATCGAAAAGTAAATTAGCCATAGCGGGCATAAAAATAAGCGGATGCCATTGATTGTCAGCTAAGGTAGGCTGCAATTCAGCACGATGGACTGCAATTAATACATAACCACATTTAAAAGAAAGTAATAATACCAAAATTAAGTCATTCATAAAATTTTTCTGTCAGAATCAGAATTTACAGAATTTTAGGATTTTCAGAATTAAAAAATAAAAAATCTGTTTAAAATAAACGATTTGCAAGAATAAATTTTGAAAATTCTTGTGTCTGTAAATTCTGATTCTGACAAAATAAGGATTCTACGAACCCTATCTTTTTGGTAAAGTAACTATCAGCGGTTTTCGTATGATCTTGTTGTTCAAAAAATATCGTACAATCAATAACAGGTATTTTATTTTTAATATTTTTTTTGGTGAGTGTGTGATCGTCCAATTCTGCTTTTTCTACGTCCGTTAATATCAACTCCTCTTTTTCCGCGCTGCTTAAAATGCGATCAACCATAACCAAAGGTAAAACACAAATCACGTCACCGCATTGAATACGGACACCTTCACTACTCAATTTGGTGGCTAACTGTGGTAAATTGTCCCAACGAGATTGTGGATTGACCAAGGATAACGTAGAGTAGGTTTCTGGTTTGGCGAAGAATTCTCTGGCGTTGACGACTTCAATAATTTCTCCATTTTCAGTCAAATGCCATAAACTTTTTTGACCTGTAGGGGAAGTGGTCAAATGAAACTGATTTACTTTTTCTAAACGCGACACATGCTCTACAGCCAACACTGAAGGTTCATCTAAACCTCGTATTAAAATAGCTTGGCCTTCTTGATGATCCGTTTTTATACCCAATAAAGTGGCTAAAGAACGCGCAGGTAATAACACATCCTCAATACGAACTGCCCAATCCGCATCAGTATCAAATTTTCGCACAGCAAATAACTCATCAATTCCTTCAATGCGATCCACACTATCTGCCAATAAACCGATGGTATGATGGTTAGAAGAAACGAGTAGAATATAATTATTAAGGTTAAGATTACTTTGTAATTGAGAAAGTGTAGCAATATCTTCTTTTTGTGGTGGAATATAAGCCGTATCGTAACTTTTTATCCAAGGAAATATTTCATCAAATTTAAGTAATGGTATTTGAGAATCGGCATCAACTTTATTATCTCCGTCTTGAAAATGTATAAATCCAAGCACCTCATCTACCCGCAACGCCAAGTAGCCAGATGTGAGTTTAACGATGACCACTTTACCTTCGTTTTTACCCTCGAATCCCAACACTTGCGCCAAATTAAATTGTATTAATGGCAAATGATTAAACTGAATTAATCCTTCAATGGGCGGGGAAGTGAGAGGCAATGCTGTCAACGTACTGGCATGATCAACATACTGTACTTGTTCCAATGGAATTCCAAAAGTAATATTATTAACCACAACAGGCAAGATAGGTTCTGTTCTTTCTACAGTAGAAGGCAGTGCCAAATGCCACTGTGAGGCTTGCTCTTTATAAGTCATTTAAATATACCTTAATGATTTTTGGTATAGAATCTCTATTTCTTTCGCAGTATTTACTATAATGGAGAACTAGATTTATAGCAAGTCTACATTCATCAAAATAAAAAACTCAAGAAATATGTCTGCTACATCTCTCCCGCATAAATGTCATCAATCCGCTTGAAAATAAAAATTATTTAAAAACACTTTAGTACTGCTATAATGAAAAGTTTTATTAAGTACCTAAACGAAAATAATCCAAAGGAGCGACATCAATGTCATTAAGCACAGACGATAAAGTCAAAGAATTGCTATCACAATTAATTACTTTAATTCAAAACAATTTTCCTGAGATAGAAGCCGAGCAAATTACAGGATTTGCGCGGCTATTTTTTCATTATGTGGCCGCAGAAGATATTTTAGAACGGGACAATGCCACTGACCTTTACGGGGCAGTGATTAGTTATTGGAATTTTTGTCGTCAATTTGATGCCCAAAGCCATAAAATTCGCGTTTATAATCCGCAATTTGAACAAGACGGCTGGCAATCGCCACACACGATTATTAGCTTAATGGTGCAGGATATGCCGTTTTTAGTCGATTCTATTCGCATGGCGATTAATCGGCTGGGTTTTACCATGTATTTAATTATTCATCCTGTGGTGCAAGTGCGGCGGAATGATAAAGGTTATTTAATAGAATTATGTGGCGCGGAAGATCAGGATTATGATGCGAATCAACTCACTGATTTATCTCATGAAGCGATTATTCATGTTGAAATCGATCACCAAACCGAAGCCGCACAATTAACGGCGATTGTTCATGAAATTGAAACCACTTTAGCCGATTTAAAAATAGCGGTTTCTGATTGGCAGGCCATGCGCGAGCAATTGCGCACGATTTTACATGAATTAAAACGCAATCCACCTGTTATTGTCGAGCAGCAAAATATTCATGAAATTTATGAATTTTTGCATTGGTTATCGGATAATCATTTTACTTTTTTAGGTTATCGTGAATATCGTTTAACACAAAATGAAGACGGTGAAGATCAATTAATGATTGTGGCGAATAGTGGCTTAGGAATTTTGCGTAAAAACAGTGAAGCGCGTCCTTCTACGGGCTTTATGCAATTGCCTAAAACATTGCGCCAATTAGCCTATCAACCGCAATTATTATTGCTCACCAAAGCCACCACGCGATCTATTATTCACCGTCCCAGTTACATGGATTATGTGGGGATTCGTTTATTTGACGATAACGGACAAGTCATTGGTGAGAAACGCTTTTTAGGACTTTATACTTCGGTGGTTTATCATTGCAGCACGCGGCAAATTCCCGTGGTGCGGCAAAAAGTCATGAATGTGTTTAATAAAACAGGTTATCGCCACCAAACGCATCGCGGTAAAACCCTATTAAATATTTTAGAAACTTATCCACGAGATGAGCTGTTTCAAATCAGTGAAAATGATTTATTAAAAACGGTTTTAGGCATTTTACAATTACAAGAACGGCAGCGCATTCGTTTATTTGTGCGGCCAGATACTTATGGGCGTTTTGTTTCCTGTATTGTTTTCGTGCCGCGGGATCGTTATGACAGCCAAATTCGTAAAGCCATGCAACAAAAATTGATGACGGTTTTTCATGGTGATAATGTTGAATTTAATGTGCTGTTATCGGAATCAGTATTGGCACAAGTGCATTTTGTGATTCATACCACAAATGGAAATCTTTATTCTGATTATGATATTAAGCAATTAGAAAAGGAATTGTTTTTAATCACCAGAACGTGGAAAGATGATTTATTTGATGCCCTCATCGAATATCGTGGAGAAGAGCAAGGAACGCGCTTATTTCGCGCTTATGAAGACGCATTTCCTGTGGCATATTGTGAGGATTTTAACGCCCGTTATGCGGTTTATGACATTGAACGCATGGAAACTTTATCCGCACAACGTGATTTAAATCTCAGTTTATACCGTCCCATTACCACCTTAGATAATTCGTTGCGTTTAAAAACATTCCACGCGCATTCTCACTTATCTTTATCCGAAGTTTTGCCGATGTTAGAAAATATGGGCGTGCGGGTATTAAGCGAACGCAGTTATCATATTCAAGCCAAAAATCGCGCCTGCGTATGGATACAAGAATTCGGTTTATTACACGATGAAAAACGCGAATTAGATATTAAACAATTACAAGAAGATTTCCATGCGTTATTTTTACGGGTGTGGCAACGGCAAATTGAAAATGACGGTTTTAATCGCTTGGTGCTGCGTGGGCGCATGAAATGGCGGGAAATTGTGGTGTTTCGCGCTTATTATCGTTATTTAAAACAAACTGGGTTTAATTTCAGTCAAGTTTATATCGAACAAGCCCTAGCCAATCACCCGAATATTGCGCGTCTTTTACTTGATATTTTCCATATTCGTTGTAATCCTGATAAAACAGTCGATAAAGAAACTCGCGCCCAAGTTTTAAATACATTAGTAGAGCGAATGCGCGAATTATTAGATACAGTGAGCAGTTTAGATGAAGACCGCATTTTGCAGCGTTTTTATGCGTTAATGATGGCCACATTACGCACAAATTATTTTCAAAAAAATAAAGAAAACGAATTTAAACCTTATTTATCTTTTAAATTTGATCCCGCTAAAGTGCCTGATTTACCTGAACCGCGGCCGATGTTTGAAATTTTTGTTTATTCTCCGCGAATGGAAGGGGTGCATTTGCGGGGAGGAAAAGTGGCGCGGGGAGGATTGCGTTGGTCGGATCGTTATGAGGATTTTCGCACGGAAGTATTGGGCTTAGTCAAGGCGCAAAGAGTGAAAAATGCGGTGATTGTGCCTGTGGGTTCTAAAGGTGGATTTGTGGCGAAACAATTGCCGAATGAAAGCACTAAAGAAGCCATGCAACAAGAAGCGATTGCTTGCTATGAAACATTTATTTCTGGCTTATTGGATTTAACCGATAATTTAGTGAATGATCAGCTTATTGCGCCACCTGATTTAATTCGTGATGACGATGATGATCCTTATTTGGTTGTGGCAGCGGATAAAGGCACGGCCAGTTTTTCTGACATCGCCAATCGCGTGGCGCAGCAGTATCAATTTTGGTTGGGAGATGCTTTTGCCTCTGGCGGATCAGCGGGTTACGATCATAAAAAAATGGGCATTACGGCACGCGGCGCGTGGGAATCGGTTAAGCGACATTTCCGAGAATTGAATAAAAACATTCAAACAGAAGATTTTACCGTCATTGGAATTGGCGATATGTCGGGTGATGTTTTTGGTAATGGTTTATTATTATCACATCATATTCAATTAATTGCCGCATTTAATCATCAACATATTTTCTTAGACCCTAATCCTGATCCTGAAATTTCTTTTAAAGAACGACAACGTTTATTTCATTTACCGCGCTCTACTTGGGATGATTATGATAAAACGCGGCTGTCTAAAGGCGGCGGTATTTATAGTCGTCAAAGTAAGTCGATTGTTCTCTCTCCCGAAGCGCGAGAAACTTTGGATATTAAAGCCATTGCATTGACTCCGAATGAATTAATTAAAGCGATATTAGGCGCGCCTGTGGATTTATTATGGAATGGCGGTATTGGCACTTATGTCAAAGCGCGCCACGAATCGCATCAAGACGTTGGCGACCGTGCCAACGACGGTTTGCGCGTCAATGGCGGTGAATTGCGCTGTCGCGTGGTGGCAGAGGGCGGAAATTTAGGCTTTACCCAATTGGGACGCATCGAATTCGCACTGGCCGGCGGACGCATTAACACCGATGCAGTGGACAATTCGGGCGGAGTCGATTGCTCAGATCATGAAGTCAATATTAAAATTTTGTTTAATGGCGTATTAAATCACGGCGATTTAACGTTAAAACAACGCGATGAATTATTAGCCGAAATGACGCAAGATGTGGCACATTTGGTCATTCGTAATAATTATTTGCAAACGCAAGCGGTGAGTCTGTCTCATTTTATTGCGCCACAATTATTAGATGTGAATGCCCGTTTAATTAAAAAATTAGAGCAAAAGGGGCAATTGGTACGCGAATTGGAATTTTTACCCAGCGAAAAAGCTTTGACGGAACGGCGGGCTTTGCAATGTGGTTTAACGCGCCCTGAAATTTGTGTGTTATTGGCTTATAGTAAAATTGATTTGTACGATCAATTAATTGCTTCGGAATTGCCTGATTCGCCTGAATTAACGCCTTTATTAACGGATTATTTCCCGCCGCTATTGTCGCAACGTTTTCCTGAAGCCATGTTGCAACATCGATTGCGCCGCGAAATTATTGCCACTGAATTAACCAATAGAATCGTGAATTATGCGGGCAGTCCTTTTGTGTTTTTATTGCAAGAAGAAATGGGCTGTCATGCTGCGGAAATTGCGCGGCATTTTATGGCCGCGTGGGATATTTTTGACATGAGTCAATTATGGTCGGATATTGAGGCATTAGACAATCAAATTCCTGCCGAATTGCAACTGACATTGTTGTTAGAATGCCGCAAGTTAATTGAACGCACAACCCGCTGGTTATTGCGTAATCGTCGTCAATCCAGCATTAAAGATAATATTGCGACGTTAAAAGCAGGCGTGCAGCAATTAGCGCATGAATTATGGCAATTATTAGAGCCTAATTATCGCCAATTATTAACGGAAAAAATGCAGCAATGGACAGCACAACATGTGCCTGCGGCTTTGGCGCAGCGGGTGGTGGGATTGGCCTCTTGGGTGTCTGCTTTGGATATTGTGGAAGTGGCCAGTTGTGCAAATGTTCCTTTATTTCAAGTGGCTACGGTGCATTTTCATTTGGGAACACAGTTAAAATTGCATTGGCTGCGCGATCAAATTGGAGAATTGCCACGTGATGATCGTTGGACGGCATTATCGCGTGCCGCATTGCGGGATGAATTGTATCGAATTCATCGGGAATTAACGGTGAATTTATTGCAACAATTTGCCGATTCCAATACGGACATTCCGCAATGGATTGAGCAATGGACTATCGCCCATCAAATCCCTTTGATTCGCGTCACAGAAATCCTCACTGATTTAAGCCGAATTGAAAAACCCAATTCCGCGATGCTTTCTGTGGCATTGCGGGAAATTCGAGGAATTTTGTGAGGGATTAATTAGGCGATAATCAGTTTTTTTCTTTGGCGCAAAACAGTCTTATTTAATTTGAATGATTCGCCATAATATCGGCTACTATATAAGGGCAAGAATAACTAAAATCACCTGCAATTTGGGTTAATTGCTGTTCGGTTAATGGAAATTGAGAACGGTAAAAATTTCCCATTTGTTCGCATAATTGCTCACGTTGTTGATTGGCTTTATGAATATAAGGCAACATGACCGGATCATGTTGATATTTCTCCATATAGCGCGTTAAAGGATCAATTTCTTCTCGCACAATAGGACTGTTTAATAAAAATAAATCTCGACGATCACTTTGCAGGTGTAACGAATTCAAATGACTGGTTGAATGAGGAATATTTAATAACGCCACCTGAATTGGAAGGTCTTTTGGTGTTTGTTGGCAGGCAAATAATCCCGTTATCGCTAAGAAAATACTGGCGGTTTTTAAATAATAACACATCTCTATTTCCCCATTTTTTTCATTACTCTGCGGGATAAATTCTCCCGAATAAAAGAATTTATCCCAATAAAAATAATCTGTTTAACCCGCTAACGTATCCATGCGAATTCGTATCACCGATCCACTGATACCTTCTAAGGCTTCAATTTGGCTAATCGCTTGATTTAATTGTGCTTCTTGCACAGAATGCGTCAACATGACCACGGGAACTTTATCCGCACCGCCAACAGGCTCTTTTTGAATCAAAGCTTCAATACTAATGCCACATTGACCCAAAATCGTAGCCACTTGCGCCAATACGCCAACGCGATCCAAAGCCATCATGCGCAAATAATACGCTGTTTGCACCGATTCAATCGGCAGAATGGGGATTTCTGAAATACTATCAGGTTGAAATGCCAAATGGGGAACGCGATTTTCTGGGTCTGTCGTCAATGTCCGTACGACATCAACCAAGTCAGCCACCACCGCGGAAGCCGTCGGCTCTGCGCCCGCGCCCGCGCCGTAATATAAAGTCGAACCCACCGCATCCGCATGAATCAACACCCCATTCATCACGCCATCCACATTGGCCAATAAACGACGATACGGGATTAAAGTGGGATGCGCACGTAATTCAACACCTTCCGCCGTCCGTTTGGCAATACCTAAGTGCTTGATTCGATAGCCTAATTCCGTCGCATAACTGACATCTTCTGCGGTAATATTACTAATACCTTCAATATACACTTTGTCAAATTGCAAAGGAATACCAAACGCAATCGAAGCCAAAATGGTCAATTTATGCGCCGCATCAATGCCTTCCACATCAAAACGCGGATCCGCTTCAGCATAACCCAATTGCTGTGCTTCAGCCAACACGCTGTCAAAATCACGGCCTTTATCACGCATTTCAGTCAAAATAAAATTACTGGTGCCATTGATAATGCCGGCTAACCATTGAATTGAATTACCACTTAACCCTTCTCGGATCGCTTTGATCACGGGAATACCACCGGCGACGGCGGCTTCAAACGCGACCATGACCCCTTTTTGTTGTGCGGCGTTAAAAATTTCGTTGCCATGCAGTGCAATCAAGGCTTTATTGGCCGTCACCACATGTTTACCGTCGTTGATCGCTTGTAAAACTAAATCGCGGGCTAATGACGTTCCCCCAATCAGTTCTACAATAATCGACACTTCTGGATCGTTCACCACTTCCATCGGTTGGTTGGTTAAACGCAAAGATTGGGTATCACAAGGGCGAGGTTTATCTAAGGTGCGTGCGCTGGCGTGTGTCACAATAATTTCACGGCCAGCACGACGTGCAATTTCATGGGCATTTCTTCGTAAAACATTAAGCGTACCACAACCCACGGTGCCTAAACCTAAAATCCCAACTTTAACCGGTGACATCATGTTTGCCTTTTCCTTTTAGTTTGCCTATCGATAAATCGCCTAATTTCTATTTTTTAAATAAAGACCTGTGACATATTGCAGGTCTTTATTTTAAGAGTTTTAGGCTAAAATTTTGTCTTTTTTAAACATATCTCGAATGCCACGCAAGGCTTGACGGGTGCGATGTGGATTTTCGATTAATGCAAAACGCACATGCGTATCGCCATAACTGCCAAAACCAATGCCCGGTGACACCGCAACTTTGGCTTCTTGCAATAATTTTTTAGAAAACTCTAACGATCCCATTGCCCGATAAGGCTCTGGAATAGCAGCCCAAACAAACATAGTGGCTTTAGGGCTTTCCACATGCCAACCTAAATGGTTTAATCCCTCACACAATATATCGCGCCGCTCCCAATACATATCCCGAATTTCACGCACACATTCTTGCGAATCCTCTAATGCCGTAATGGCAGCCACTTGAATGGGCGTAAAAGTTCCATAATCGAGATAAGATTTCATACGCGCTAATGCCGCGACTAATGTTGAATTGCCACACATAAATCCAACACGCCAACCGGGCATATTATAACTTTTAGATAAAGAGAAAAATTCCACGGCGATTTCTTTGGCACCGGGAACTTGTAAAATAGACGGTGCCACATAACCATCGAATACAATATCGGCATACGCAATGTCATGCACAACCCAAATATTGTGTTCACGGGCGATGGCGACGACTTTTTCAAAAAAGTCTAATTCCACACATTGCGCGGTGGGATTACCGGGAAAATTTAACACCAACATTTTAGGACGCGGCCAAGAATCATTAATGGCCTTTTCTAATTCCACAAAAAAATCCACCTCCGGCACCATCGGCACATGCCGAATATCCGCCCCAGCAATCACAAAACCATAAGGATGAATCGGATAAGCTGGATTAGGCACCAGCACCGAATCCCCCGGCCCTGTCGTGGCCAAGGCCAAATGTGCCAGCCCTTCTTTAGAACCAATGGTGACAATGGCTTCCGTATCGGGATTTAACTCCACATTAAACCGCTGCGCATACCAACGAGTAATCGCTCGACGCAAGCGCGGAATGCCCTTAGACGCAGAATAACGGTGCGTATCCCGACGTTGTGCCACTTCCACCAATTTATCCACAATGTGCTTTGGCGTGGGCTGGTCGGGATTACCCATACCAAAGTCGATAATGTCCTCACCTCGCGCCCGCGCTTGCATTTTCAACTCAGTTACAATGCTAAACACATAAGGCGGTAAACGTTGAATACGTTGAAATTCTGCTTTCAAGATGATCTATTCCCTGTAAAAAATCAAAAATTTTGTTATCAAAAAACGAGCGTCTTATTCTCAATCGCTGGTATGCCATAGTTTAACGCATCTAAGCCACACTATTGTAGGCTGTATTAACAGAAAATTTGCAAGTTTATTGCATCGCTTCTCTTAACACAATGATAAGCTAAAGCCATTAAACTGTCTTGTTACTTGTGAGTCAAATTATGTTCGACAAACTGTCCATTTCTAACCAATTACGCTGGGGTATTTTATTATTGGTCATGCTGTGTTTACTGATGAGTGGTAGTTTATTACTTTATTTAAGCCAACAACAGCAATTACAACAAGCTGGCCGTTTACAAAATGCCCAAGCGGCAGCGGTGGCGCGGCAAATTGGTTTATATGCGGTGGATTTAACGGCTAAATTAAAATATGTGGCAAAAATTCAATCCCTCCTACAATTCCCCATAGAAACCCAAACTGCATTATTAACCGCCTTGTATCAACATCACGAAGCCTACGACAGTGTGGCGTTATTTAATCGGCAAGGAGAAATTATTTTATCGGTAGGGGCTTTTGATGCTTATTTAACAAAAGATTTAGTCCCTCATTCCACGTTACATCAGTTTTTAATGGATGGAGAAAAAAGTAATAAAAATAGTTTATTTTTACCTATAGAAATGCAGCAAGAAACTTCACAATTAATCAGTTATTTTGCGGTGATAGTTAATGATTCATTAAATAAAATAGATGGTTTATTAGTGGTGCGTTTTAACTTAGATTTTTTAAACTTCATTGTGTCGCAACTGAATATTGGACAACACGGTTATGCTTATATTTTAGACCGTGAACATCGTTTAATTGCGTATAAAGATCGTTTAGCCGAACAAATCGCAGATATTAAGCTACTGGATTCTTTTGAAAATAAATCTTTTTTACCTCATTTAAAACAATCGACTCGCCATGATTTATTGCGTTATCGGGGTTTAACTGGAGATAAGGTGGTGGGTGCGATTGCTGAAGTGCCATTAATGGCGTGGCAGGTGGTGACAGAATTACCAGAGCGAGAAGTACAATTAGAATTATATACGTTATTTATCAGTATGTTATTATCATTAATTGTGGCCATCATTTTTGCGGTATTATTAAGTTTGCGTTTTATTCGCCATTTAATTCGCCCGTTAAATACATTAACCCAAGCGGCCTCTCGCATTAGCGATGGGAATTTAAATATTCGGGTGCGCATCAATGCCAAGCATGAAATGGGCATTTTGGCACATACTTTTAATCAAATGGTGACGCAACTTCAGACTTTATTTGAGCAATTAGAAGAAAACATTGCCCGCGCCAATCACGCCAATCAGGCTAAAAGCACTTTTTTAGCGAATGTCAGTCATGAATTGCGCACACCATTGAATGCCGTATTAGGTTATGCGCAAATCTTGTTAAAAGACCCGCAATTAACCGAACAACAACGCAATGGATTAGAAGTCATTTTGCATAATGGACGCTATTTATTAACCTTGATCAGCGATATTTTAGACTTTTCTAAAATCGAATCAGGACGATTGCAATTATTAGAACAAGATTTTAATTTGCCTAATGTGTTAAAAAACTTAACCGTTTTATTTAAAGACCGAGCAGAAAGTAAAGGCTTAATTTTTCACGATCAAATCAGTGATCAATTACCCCAAGCAGTTTTTGGTGATGAACGGCGATTGCGGCAAATTTTAAGTCATTTATTAAGCAATGCGGTTAAATTTACCAGTGAAGGAGAGATTTATTTTCGCGTGCAAGCAGAAAATTATCACATTCGCTTTGACATTATTGATACGGGAATCGGCATTGCGGCCGAAGATATAGCGACGATTTTACAACCTTTTCAACAAATGAGTGATATTAACAATAAATCGGCGGGAACGGGTTTAGGTTTAGCCATGAGTTATCGCTTAATTCAAATGATGGGGGGAGAATTGCAAGTGGAAAGTAGGGTGGCACAGGGCAGTCGTTTTTACTTCACCTTGCCGCTAAAACCAGCGTTAGATGCTGCGTCAGTGGCGCATGATGTGGAAGAGATGCCTTTGCCTAAAATGCCGATGAGCGAACCTGCTCTTGATTCTCGTGAGGAATCTGAGCCGTTGCCTTTAACCAGTGAAGATGCCGAACAGCTTTATGACGCGGTGAATATGGGCGATATTACGGGAATTTTAAGCCAAATCGAAGCCCTCGCCCAACGAGACAGCCGCTTACAAGATTTTGCCGACCGAGTGCGCGCTTTGGCACAAGCCTTTGATGAAGAAGCGATTTGTCGTTTGATTGAACCGTATCGATAGAGGGTTAGTGGGGAAAATAGTTTTATTTAAACCATTAACGGTGTTGTCTGACCATTTTTGCTAAAAGTTTTGCTGCGTTTTTTATGTCTTCAGATTGATTAGGGTTAGATTTTTTTTCTAAACTAGCAATAAATACTTTTTCAGCCGTTGCATAAAAATAAACTCGTAAAGCGACTGGTGTATAAACCCTTAGTTCATATACTTTTGTTTTTTCATCAGGACTAACATCTTTTACCATTTGTTTATTAGGATATAAAAGAAATCCTTCACATTTAGCACGTTCAAATAAATTAAAAATAGACTCCTTTTCATCATTAGACAACAACGAAAATGCTTTTTCAAATTTACTTGAAAATTTAGCATTTAGTAATAGCTCAATTTTACTTAAAAAATTAGCATTGCAAAATGTTTGATTCTGGATATAGTCTTCAATAAAAGAAACATTGCATTTAAATTCTGACTCTTTCTCTGCACAAAATAGATTATTAATAAATAGTTTTTCGCTCCGATCTCTATTAACCAGTTCTAATTGATTAATTTTTAAATCATCGGATAATGCCACACTCAATAATAAACCATTTTGACGAGCAATTTGTAGCAAATATAAAACTTTTTTTTCTCCAGTTTCAGCAAGAAAAAAATAATCTTGTTCTAATAGTTTTTCTTCATCAATTAGACAAAATTTTTCTATTGGATATTTGATAAAGTAGGCATAAGCAAGCCTTTTCAGGTCTTTATTTTCTAATTTATCAATGGCTTCTGCCAATGAAAATTTTCCCAATGACAATTGTTCAGGCATTTTCTCTATAATAACACCTTTCTCAATTTTGAGTTTTTCATTGTCAAGTAAACGGCTATAAGCTATACCAAAAAGATAGGGTTCGTAGAATTCTTATTTTGTCAGAATCAGAATTTACAGACACAAGAATTTTCAAAATTTATTCTTGCAAGTCGCTTATTTTAAACAGATTTTTTATTCTTTAATTCTGAAAATCATGAAATTCTGTAAATTCTGATTCTGACAGAAAAAATTTTATGAATGACTTAATTTTGGTATATCAAAGTTTGAGAAAAATAGGCATTAAAAAGAGTGATATTTTCGCAATATGGCAATAATTCACTATTAAAGAAAAAAGTGTGCATTTTTACTCGTTAAGAATTAAAGAAGTTTACGTGCATTGATTTCAAATTGATCAAAAAAACCTTGAGGACAATTATCCATTCGGCCGTTTTCATCAATGTTGATTTTCTCAATTTCAGTGTTTGATTGATTATTCAATTCAAACCAATAAACTCTGAGCAGTTTATGAAAATCTTTTTTGCTATTTTTAGCATAAATCCGAATGGCATCAAACAAATGATCACTGTGTGTTTCAATGAGGATTTGTGTATTAATTTCTTTTGCTGCTTCAGCAGATAATGCAATAAGTTTTGCAATTTCAGTTTGCCCTCGCGGATGGAGATGCGCTTCAGGGTTCTCTATCATAATCATACAGTTAGGCTTTACGCTTGCCAATAATAAAGTGACAATTACAGGTAAAGTATAGCTTAATCCAAATCCCACATTTTTTGCTCTAAAGCCATTAAAAGTGGCGAAAGAACTGTCACTCAGTCTTTGCAGTTGATAATTAAATTTAACATTAGGAGAAACCAATTTTAACCATGCTTCTACGTTGTGACCAAAAGTCTCTCCTTTTGAAAAAGGATGTTGCATTGATTCTGGTAAAATTAGCTCACTATTTTCATCTATACATTTAAAAATATTCTCCCCTTTTCTACCTAAATCAAAATTATTTCCTGAGAAAATAGGCAGAAATAACTCAGAACCAAAACGGTCGGCTGAGATATAAATTAATTTAGGGAAATCACGGGGATTGTTATTCGGTTCTGATAAAGGAATTTTAAACACACAACCCTCTGTTGTTTCTGCGGTAACTTCCATGTATTGACAATACGGGTTTTTAAGTTCCTGTATATCACCATGACCATCTAATAAATACTCCTGTTGTTTTGCCATTTTTTCTAACATCAATAAGGCTTGAATAACACTGCTTTTGCCACAGCTATTTAAACCTGTCAGCAAAGTCAATGTCCCAAATTCAATGTTATCTAGCACAAAAGATTTAAAACCATCTAATTCAAGGTGATTGATCATTGAATAAATTTCTCTATCAAATTAATAATTTTTGAAAATCGCTCTTTTACTGCTGGCACTTTCAGCGCATCTCTTGAGATATAAAATTGAAAGTCTATATCTTCAAGAAGTAAATTATATTCGTTGTGCAATTGTTGCTTGTGGTCAAGCAGTTGATAAAACTGTTGTTCTGTCAGTTTTGATAAGGACACACTCCACATTTCAAATAAGGCTTTATTAATGGGTTTTCTGGGATTTTCGCCGTAGCTGCGTCTGAAAGTATGCTTGTCAAATAAACGATAAGCCCGAACCATCGCACTTTTAAAAGCAGAGCGGATGTTTTCTACATTTTCTATTTGAATATTTAGATTTTTTAAATTATCTACTTTTTCTAAATAAGGAAGATTATTTTCTCTGAGCAGTTTTTTAAAATCCCGATTATTAAAATCAGGATAGGCATTAATAATAATCATGGTGTTACTTAGAAATGTATCAACAGAAATGGCTTTCTTAAAATCAGTATAATCTCTCACCCAAAAAGCCAAAAAACGCAGAATAAGTTCTTTATCCTCCATTCTTTCCGTTTTCACAGAAAAGCCAGTGGCTTGCTCAAATTCAGAGTATGCAGCCAGTTCGTTTAATAATTTTGTAGAATAGCCGATATATAAAGCATTACGTATTTCTTGCGCGCTCAGTGGCTCGCCGCCTGTATTGATTCGCTTAAAAATATTACGCTTAACTTCTTCTGGAGTATTGGGTTCAATAATGGTGAAGTTAAACTCGGTTTCTAAAATTCGATTTTGTAAATTAATAGGTAGCTCATTAAATGTTTTTCCATTAAAATCCTTCCAAAACTCTAATCGAAACAATGGAAAGCCATTTCCCTTGTCTATCTCTTTTCTATCCTTTAAAAAACGCCCACCCAAAATAAAATCTCTCAAGGTACTTAATCGTTGTAGTCCATCAATAACTGTTAAATAACCTTTCTCATCTTCAGAAACATAGAACATAGGTAGTGGGATTTTAAGCATTAATGATTCTATTAACTGTGATTTTTTGTCTTCTTCCCAGACTTCTCTACGCTGAAAATCAGGGTTTAAATTGATTGTGTTTTGCACCAATCGACGCAAAATAGTTTCCATTGCAATAACTTTTGATTTAATAGAAATATCATCAGGATTGAATGGATCGCCACTGAGTATTTCTTCTAATTCAATATCTTGTTTCGATTGTTTGACTCTTTGCATATCTACTCGTGCCTGTTCAAACCAATCTGCTAAGTGCTGATGAAAATGGGCAAAACGGGCTTCATCTTCGGGTTCAAACCACGTTGAACTGGGGCCAATGAACTGTGCTGCGGCTTTAAACAAATTTTCTACCGTGACCCGCTCAACTTCTTTGAGATAACGTCCTTCTTGAATGGTACGGTAATAAACTGTTAATGCGTGGGGTTGTTGAAAACGCACCCAACCATCGCTGTAAGGGACAATTTTCCATACCGTTTTAAAATCATTAATGTGAATGCACTCCACATATTGTACTCGATACGCCCCAAACACATAATCTTTGCTATGGGTATTAATTTTACTGATGCCACGCGGTTCTTGAAACTGTTTACCCCAAAATAACATAATTTGATTATTTAAAGCTTCAGGATAACGTTCTAATAACCAACCAATTCCTAAGTCATCAATTAAACAATATGGCGTTCCTTCTTCATACACATGAATGTGATAACAACGTGGGTCTCCTTGTTGACAATAATCAATACGAAATTGTTGTTTTGCTGAACAATTCCATGTTTCGGCATTGCGACAAATGCTACCATCCCAACCTTGCCGATGTGAATTAATCGTACAACCCACAGCATTTCCAGCCGTAATAAAGTTCATTGTGTTTTTATCTCTGTAATAATTAGAAAAATAATAAAATATTTCAAATTTAAAACTAAGCGGTCAGCATATATTACAACATTTAATTTCACCGCGCCCCATTCTGCTCTAAAAACTCACGTACTTTCTGTTCTCGCCCTCGAATTAACTGTGGCAATAGGCTTTCATAATGGGTGATTTTTTGCAGAATTTGTGCTTGATTTTGATAATAATCTTTAATTAAAGGTAAAGGATCAGTACTCATATCATTAATTTTAACTTCTAAATGCAATTGTGCTTCTACTGCATTTCCCGCGGGGCCGCGAATATAACCAACAATATCCCCTTGTTGTAAAGTTTGTCCTTCTTGCACCGCAATGTCTTTTAAATGCACATAAACCGTATAAAGTTGATTGCCGTGATGTACCTTAACATAAGCACCAGATAAACGGCTATGCGTGGCGCGAATCACCACGCCATCAGCCATCACAAAAACAGGCACATTATCCACATAAATATCGTAACCCAAATGTGGCCGCGATTTACCCAACCAATCATCCCGTTTAGAGCCAAAATGCGGCAAACCATCGCGCACCACATCTTGCGGCACATAACCAATTGAACGATCTAAAAAATCCTCAATGCGCATATTCGGTAATGGCATTAAAAAAGTTTTATTTTGTAAAGTAAATAAAGTAGGCAAAGTCATTTTTTCTAATTGATTTAAAGCGTTTAAATTTAATTCGCTTTGTTGCTTTAATAAATTGTGGCAACGAGGAAAACAAATCTGATATAAATTTTCCTGTTCATCAATTTCAAAAGCATAATCCTGTGCCAAAGCAAATTGAATGATGACTTGCGCCCGTTGCGAATCGTCAGACAGCCAGTGTAAATTCGTAATCGCTTTGTCTAACAAAAGCAAACGTCCTTCCGTCGCCTGACACGCCGTAAAAGATAAGATTAAACGCTGTTCTTCGCGCACAAGCGATTGCGCTTGACAGCCCGTGTGCCGAATAACAATGCGCGATTGTTCAAAAGTAACTGCCGTAATTTCAGCCGCAAATCCTGAAGAAAATGAAAAAATAGCCCCTAATAATAACAGGCGAAGAAAAAACATCATCATGGTTGTATTTGCGCCTCATTGGATGGAGATTGACAATCAAAATTCTGCATTAGAAAACGAGAATGTACCCATCCCACCGTGCCTTCATAATTAATCATCACCCACAATTGAGGCCCACGCGCATTAAACACAAAATGCGAACGATCTAAATAACGAATACAATCAGCATCGCGTGGAATTTTACCAGCAAAACTTCCTAAATCACCGGGATAATGACGAATATTTAACACATCTCCCGGTGCCACATTATCCACTTTATAATATTTAATAAAATGCGCTTCTCCTTGTTCTTTCTTAAATTTTTCTTTATCCAAAGCGAGAGCTTGATCCGAAAATCGCATGAGTAAATTTAACATTTCATCTACTCTTTTCTTTTCTGCATCTAATTGGGCAAATTGAGTGCGCAAAGTGGCTAATTCATTCTCATAAGATAAGCGTAATTGATGCTCAGTTTTCCATTTTTCATCCAAATATAAAAACAGCGTAATGCCAGACATCATCAATGCCAATATGAATAAAACCAACGAAGAAGTCAGCCAGCGTTGCACAAGGGGATGTTCTGATTTTCCGAAGGCTTTATTTCTATTGCCATTTTTAGCAGGCGAGGCCGCATGAGCCAGCGAAGACAGCCGATAAGACGGACGATCAGCCAATAATGCCGCTCGCCATTCGGCAATCGATTGCGGACGTTTTTCTTCGGTGGGTTGCAATGCCCAATCAATAGCCGCTAGAATTTGCGTTGAATAACGTCCTTCTCCGATTTCTTTAGCGGGAATTAAAGGGTCTTTAATCACACGCCGCGTAGCTGGCATTGGCGGTTCACCATTCACCATAAAATAAGAAACCGCCCCCAACGCATAAATATCCGTCCAAGGCCCTTGTGCTTCTCGCTCATTATCATATTGTTCTAATGGCGCATATCCCGGCGTAACAATACTGGTGACAATACTGCGTTCTTGATTCATGGAATAACGCGCCGAACCAAAATCTAATAGCACAGGAGAATTATCACTGCGAATATAAATATTATTAGGCTTAATATCGCGGTGTAATAAACCTGCCTCATGGACTTTTTCTAAACCATCTAATAAAGGTAATAAAATGGCTAAAAATTCTTCCTCAGTCAGCGTGCCTTTGCGTTTGATATAATGGCTTAAATTTTCCCCATTTTGGTATTCCATAACCATGTAGGCTGTGCCATTGGCCTCAAAATAACGCAATACACGAACCACATTGGGATGATGAAACCGCGCCAATGCCCGCGCTTCCGCCACGAATCGCTCCAATCCCCAACGAAACGAAGGCGCATCAGAATCCGAACGCATTTGCACCGTGCTAATTCCTTCGCGCACCGCAAATTCACTGGGCAAATACTCCTTAATTGCCACCCGTTGTTGTAAATGGGTGTCTGTGGCTAAATACGTGATACCAAAACCACCGGGATTGCCCAAAACAGACTCAATTTGGTATTCATTTAACCAAAAACCATGCGGCAACGCATGACGATGCAATGCAGGCGAGGCAACAGTATGATTTTCTTGTGGATTTTCTTGCGGGGGGTGCGACATATTTGAAGTCAAGGTGAAACATCCTCCTAGTTGATAGGGGAATTTGTTGAATAATCAATTCATGAAACATTTTAAATATAACACAATCAACCAATCAATATGCGTCATTCTAACATTCAACAAGCATTGAAAACAGCTTATTCTCTGCTGAATTCTTATGAAACAGCGACATTAGAAAGTGAGATTCTATTAGGTTTTATTTTAGAATGCAGTCGCAGTCAATTAAGAGCTTATCCAGAGCGAACATTAACCCCAGCCCAATATGAACAATTTATCAATTTAATTCATGCTCGTGCAGAGGGTGTTCCGATTGCTTATTTAACAGGGCAACGTGAATTTTGGTCATTGCCCTTAATCATCACCAATAACACTTTAATTCCGCGTTCTGATACAGAATTATTGGTTGAATTAGCACTGTGTTATTTACCGAAAGATAAACCTACCAGTTTATTTGATTTAGGGACAGGCAGTGGTGCGATTGCTTTAGCCATTGCTTATGAGCGCGCCAATTGTCAAATTATTGCCACTGATTTGTCGCTAGAAGCCCTTACCATTGCACAACAAAATGCGGTTATTTTACGATTATTGAATATCCAGTTTCAACAAGGAAATTGGTTTGATGCGCTTATGGGTAAAAAGGCTGATTTAATCGTGAGTAATCCACCTTATTTAGCCCCTGATGATCCGCATTTACAACAAGGTGATTTGCGTTATGAACCGCCATCTGCTTTAATTGCGCCACAAAATGGATTAGCTGATTTAATCACGATTATTCATCATGCGCCCTTTTTTTTAAATGCGCAAGGGTGGCTATTATTAGAACATGGTTATCAACAAGGACAAGCGGTACGTCACGAATTAATTAAAGCGGGTTTTCAACAGGTACAAACCCATAAAGATTATGCGCAACATGAGCGGGTTTCTTGCGGACAAATGCCGTAATTTTTTTATAAAAAAGGAGTCACTAAACGACAAATTGCATCCGTATCATAATGTTCAATATGGTAGCGAATGTGTTGAATTAAATGGGCTGATGCACTTTGTTCTGTTTCCATTTGAGTTAAGTAAAATAATAAACTGTCAATATCTCCCATCATGGCCAATTCGTGTAATTTAGCTGCAGATTTGGGGAGTAAAAAAGAAGAGGAATCATGAGTTATTTCTGAAGTTAATGCGACGGAATCGGGAGTCAATTTTTCTGGGCTGGTGGGCGTTTCATAATGCCAAGTTAAATCCAATTGTCTTTGTAAACAAGCCAGCAATTGATCGGCATTAATGGGTTTAGGAATAAATTCATCACAGCCCGCTTTTAAACTGCGTTCACGGTGATAATCAAAAGCACTGGCTGAGGCAGCAATAATTTTAATGAATTGGAGTTGTTGATTACTGCGCAATTGTTGTGTGGTCATAAAGCCATCCATATCAGGCATAATTAAATCCATAATAATTAAATCGGGTAATTTTGCTTGTGCAATGGTCAATGCTTCCGCCCCCGTATAAGCGGCCAGAATATTAAAATGTAACGGTTCTAATAAATGTTTACACACCAATTGATTAAAATGCTGATCATCCACCACTAAAATAGTTTTTTTATTGCCATTATAACCAATAATTTTAGGCTGATGATTATCACTCTCAATAAATTGTTGGATAATGGGAAATTTAACCGAAAAACTAAAGCGACTGCCCAGATTCAATTGACTTTCTAAGTGCAGTTTTCCACCCATCATTTCCACTAATTTCTTAGTAATGGCTAACCCCAAGCCTGTGCCTTCGGCATGGTGCTGTCTGGTGCTAATTTGTTGAAAAGGAAGAAAAATTTCTTTTTGCAACTCTGATGGAATACCAATACCCGTGTCTTCTACGGTAAAATACAATTGCCTATAATGGGTTGTATTTATTTTATTTTCTAAAGAGAGATAAAGCGAGTTTTCAGCGTCGTTTATTGTATTTTCTGACATGTCGCTGCGAATAGAAAAAACCACCCCCCCGCGTTCTGTAAACTTTATCGCATTGCTTAACAAATTCATTAAAATTTGCCGTAAACGTTTTTCATCGGCATGAATGGCAATGGGCAGAGTATTTGATTGTTTAAATTCAAATTTAATTTGTTTTTGCTCGGCGCGCATTTTAAATAAATCCACAACCCCCGTTAAAAAACGACCAAAATGAAAATCGCTGGGATATAATTCCATTCTTTCCGCTTCAATTTTGGATAAATCTAAAATATCACTAATCAGTGTTAATAAATATTCTCCGCTGCGATGAATCACTTCAATGCCTTCTTGTTGATTCTTATTTAAAGTAGAGTCCCGTTTTAAAATTTGGGTATAGCCTAAAATTCCATTTAATGGTGTGCGCAATTCATGGCTCATACTGGCTAAAAAACGACTTTTAGCACGGTTAGCACTTTCGGCTAATTCTTTGGCTTTTTGCAGCTCTAATTCAGTCTTTTTACGATTACTAATATCTTGTATTTGGCTGATAATAGAAATCGGATTGCCTAGCGAATCTTGGCGTAAGTAAGAATTTAAAATACCATAAACCACATAGCCTAATTTATGAATATAACGAATTTCTTCTTGATGGCGTTTAATTTTACCACTGATTAAATGTTCCCAATGTAAACGATTTAATTCTGCGTCATCATTCCAAGTAATGTTTTTAAAATTAAGGTGCATTAATTCATTGCGGGTATAGCCTAAAAATTTGCATAAAGACGCATTTACATCCAAAAAATTACCTTCTATAGAAACCTCAGCCATACCAATAGGCGCAAAATGAAATAAATCCCGAAAACGCGATTCACTTTCACGCAGAGCTTCCTCGGCTTGTTTTTGTACCGTAATGTCAATCACCACGCCAATAATACGCACCAATTCGTGGCATTCGTTACGCACGTTATAACCGCGCAATAGCATCCAACGCAGAGAATTATCACCATGATAAATGCGAAATTGAAACTCGTTATAAGCAGGCACCCATTCGGTTAAATCAGTAAAACTGAGTTCTTCAAATATCCATAAATCTTCATGATAAATGAGCTTTAACCATGCTGAGTGAGAATGAGGTAATGTTTTTTCATCATATCCCAAATGTTTTTTTAAATGAGGGTCAATATAAAAGCTATCTTCCTCCAAATGCCAATCTAAAATTCCCGATTGGGTGGCTTTGGCTAATTTTTCGTAACGATGTTGTAAAATACGATAACGAGACTCAATGGGTAAATGAGGATTAGGGAGACAATAAATCCTTGCTTGCTCATGTTGATGCGTTAAAATAAGCAGTTCTATGGGATAATTAAAAAAAGTCGTTAATTGTCCATAATAACGCCATGCGCCATGTAATTGGGCTTGTTGAATGGCTTGCTTTAATTGATGCAATGAAAACGGATCATGAATTTCCATAAGTTCGGCTAAGTTTTTATGCAATAGCTGTTCTTTTTTGTAACATTTCCATAATGCTAATGCAGCTTCATTACAGTCAATAATAACTAACGTCTCCACGTGCAATGTTAAAATTGCAACTGGTTTCTCTGAAAAAATCTCAGGATTCATGTCAGGCATAATTTCAATCATTAAAGTTGCCTTAGATTTTGAATGATTTGGTTATTTAACCCAGTATAGAAAAAGAATACAATTCTATTCTTAAAAGAATTTTCCCTCTTTGTCTATGATTTGGGTTAAGTATGGGTTTTAAAATGGGGATTGCGTTTATTGGTTGAATTTCCTTTGCGTTAATGAAAAGATAACTTCAGCGGGGTGGGAAATCAGGGTTTAATCCTATCCTGTGATTTATATTTTTTCTTTAAAATGAGGATGTTCAATGATTCAAGATACCCCTTTACGCATTGCCAATCGTGATTACCGCTCTCGTTTACTGGTGGGGACGGGCAAATATCGGGATTTGGAAGAAACCCAACAAGCCATTCTTGCCAGTGGGGCGGACATCGTGACAGTTGCCATTCGTCGTACAAATATTGGGCAAGACCCAAAACAACCTAACTTGTTAGATGTCTTGCCGCCCGATCAGTATACCATTTTACCGAATACTGCGGGCTGTTATACCGCAGATGATGCGGTGCGCACGTGTCGGCTGGCGCGAGAATTACTGGACGGACATGATTTGGTTAAATTGGAAGTATTGGGAGATGAGAAAACTTTATTTCCCGATATTATGGAGACTTTAATTGCCGCTAAAATTTTGGTAAAAGAAAATTTTAAAGTGATGGTTTATACCAATGATGATCCGATTGTGGCAAAGCGTTTTGAAGAATTGGGATGTGTGGCGGTTATGCCGTTGGCCGCGCCGATTGGTTCGGGTTTGGGGATTCGCAACCCTTTGAATATTTTAACGATTATTGAAAATGCTCACGTCCCCATTTTGGTGGATGCGGGGGTAGGCACGGCTTCTGATGCGGCGATTGCGATGGAGTTGGGTTGTGATGGGGTGTTGATGAATACGGCGATTGCAGCCGCTAAACAGCCTGTTTTAATGGCTTCGGCGATGAAAAAAGCCATTGAGGCAGGACGCGAAGCCTTTTTAGCGGGTCGAATGCCCCGCCGTCGTTATGCAAATGCTTCTTCTCCGATGGATGGATTATTTTTATAGTTCATCTTTCCATTAGTTACTTGTTTATCTCGTTGCCAAGTGCCACTTGGAAACGAGATGATACGGCCGTTGGGGGGTGTCGTCTTGCCGAAACAACCCTTTTTCTCCGAAAATATGCTAACTTGTTGCTGTCTTTAGGACAGTTTTGCGGTGAAAGACCCTTAATACCGCCCAATCGCGTTACAATAGCTCCGTTATAAACAACTTAGGAATTCGCATGTCGCAAGATGCCACCCGTCTCATTTGGATTGATCTCGAAATGACGGGACTCGATCCCCAGCGAGATACCATTATTGAAATTGCTACCGTCGTCACTGACGTTCATTTGAATTTGATTGCTGAAGGCCCTGTTATTGCGGTTCATCAACCCGATACGGTGTTGAGCGGCATGGATGAATGGAATACTAAACAACACGGGCAATCGGGTTTAATCCGGCGTGTCCGCGACAGCCGTATTGATGTCGCCACGGCCGAGAAAAATACGATTGCGTTCTTACAACAACACATTCCCCCACAAACCTCGCCCATGTGTGGTAATAGTGTGTGTCAAGATCGGCTGTTTTTAAATCGTTACATGCCGCAATTGGAAAAATACTTTCATTATCGACAAATTGATGTCAGTTCTATTAAGGAATTGGCACGCCGTTGGCGGCCGAGTTTGCCTGATTTCTCCAAAGATTCTCAACATTTGGCTATGAAAGATATTCACGAATCCATTGCTGAACTTAAATATTATCGTGAACGTTTTCTTAAACTAGACTTTTAAATAAACCAATTATTCATGCGAATAGGGACGATGGTGCATGACCTTATCAAACGCTTTACCGTTGGCTTTGTACCGTTCTGGTCAGGTGCGCGAATTGGATCGCGTGGCTATTGAAGAGATGGGCATTCCGGGCATTTGCCTCATGGAACGCGCTGGCGCGGCTGCATTCAATCTGTTACAACAACGTTGGTTAAAAGCCAGACGTATTATTGTTGTCTGTGGAGTGGGAAATAATGGGGGCGATGGTTACGTGGTGGCGCGATTGGCCTACTTGGCGGGTTACGATGTCACTGTTTTACAATTAGGCGATACCACTCAGTTAAAAGGCGAAGCTCTTGCCGCTTATGAAGCCATGACCGATGTGGGTTTATTCACGCAAGTTTTTGCGGAAAAAAAATTAAGTATTGTCGATTTAATTGTTGATGCGTTATTGGGGACGGGCTTGGATCGAGAAGTCAGCGGACAATGGCGACAAGTCATTGAAGCCATTAATCGCTCAAAACGCCCTATTTTATCGCTGGATATTCCCTCTGGATTACATGCCGACACGGGAACAGTGTTGGGTGTAGCCATTCAAGCCACAGCCACCATGAGTTTTGTGGGCTTAAAACAAGGCTTATTTACGGGAGAAGGCCCTGCGTTTACTGGACAAGTGTATTTTAATGACTTGCAAATTCCAGCCGTAGCTTATAAACATGTGAAAAGTATTGTGGGACGTATTGAATACGATGTGGTGAAAACCATGTTCGTGCGTCGTTCTCGTATTGCACATAAAGGCAGTTATGGGCATGTGTTGGTGATTGGGGGTGCGCCCGGTATGTTGGGTGCGGTGTGTATGGCGGCTGAAGCTGCGGCGCGGGTGGGTGCGGGAAAAGTCACTGTCGCCACACATCCTTCTCATGCGGCTTTGGTGTCTTTGCATCGTCCGGAGATTATGAGTTATGGCGTGGAAACGACGGAAGCATTAATGCCACTGGTGGATCAAGCTGATGTGGTGGCGATTGGCCCTGGTTTGGGGCAGTCAATTTGGGCTAGAGCGTTATTAGACGCGGTCAAAGATTTGCAAAAACCCGTTGTTGCCGATGCGGAC
Source organism: Thioflexithrix psekupsensis (assembly GCF_002149925.1). NCBI lineage: Bacteria > Pseudomonadati > Pseudomonadota > Gammaproteobacteria > Thiotrichales > Thioflexithrix > Thioflexithrix psekupsensis. The sequence goes on from NZ_MSLT01000012.1 coordinate 259,062, forward strand.
GCATTAAATTTAATGGCACAAACGCCATTCCGTTTTCCTGAAAGTGTGCTAACGCCGCATCCGGGCGAAGCAGCGCGTTTATTAGAAATGTCAACGGTATATATTCAATCGGATCGCTTTCATGCAGTGAAATCGTTACAATTGCGCTTTGGCGGTGTATGTGTATTGAAGGGGGCGGGGACATTGATCGCGGATGAAGACGGTAAAATTAGTGTCTGTACCAATGGCAATCCGGGCATGGCGACGGGCGGAATGGGAGATGTGTTGACGGGAGTGATTGTCAGCTTATTGGGACAAGGCTATACCATCAACGAAGCGGCGCGTTTAGGTGTTTGTTTACACGCCCGTGCTGCCGATAAAGCCGCAGAAAGTGGGGAACGGGGTTTATTGGCTACTGATTTATTTACGTGGTTACGTTATTATGCCAATCCAGAATTATTTTAAATAAAATTGATCGGTTATCTAAAAGTTGCTTATTAATAACTACCCCCCAATGATAACCGCGTTCTTATTTTGCCTAACTCATTAAGTGGTGTTATGTCTAAAAAAATTGAATTAATTGGTGCTGTTGGGGGGGATTCTCCTTATCAAATTGCAGATATTGAGCCATTATTAGCCTCAGAAAACAAAGCCTTAGCGCATGGTCAGGTGTTCACAGGTCGGGTTTGCACTCAAATTTACACGAATGAGACTGATTTAGTAAAAATTCGTCAAGAAATCAAGTTGGATGCCTATTCCGCCCAACGATGGGCGGTGCAAATGTTGGCGAAAGAACAAGGCTACCAAATTCATCATCCCCATAAAACCTGGTTTGTCCAAACCGATACGGAACAATCCGTGGCCTTAATTGGCAGTATTTGCCCGCATTTGCGCCCATTACATACCTTAATTAAAGTGGCTAATCCCACTGAACCCCTTGACTATTGTTTGCGTCATTTAGAGAGATTATTTGATCTCTATTTTCGTGTTGCCAGTGAAATGAATATTCGCTTAGATGAAGGTTTGTCTAATTTTGCTTTAACGGCGAATGATCAACTTTATTATGTGGATGATGATATTTATGCGTGGGATCGGTTTGTGACGTGTGGGCAAATGTTGGGGATTTATTTCCGTGCTTTGCCGTGGTTAAGGGGAAAAATTGCGGTTAATTTAGGACATATTTTACATGATTTGATGATTAAACATTTTAACGATCCCCAATATCTCATGGTATTGGCAGAACAATTGCGGAATATTTATTTAACTGCACCCGAAGCGCAAGCCGCATTAAGCGATTTTATTCATACGTTAAAACCAAAAACCATTCATTTTCCCGCGGTAACTTTGACTGAACAAACCGCGCCCACTTCTCCAGCCAATAAAAATAATAAAGAAAATAACGGGCGTTATTTTGCTTTATTAGCGGATATTCATGCGAATTTGCCCGCTTTGGACACCGTTTTAAATTTTTTAGCCGAGCAACAAGTAGAAGAAGGCATTGTATTAGGCGATGTTGTGGGCTATGGGCCACATCCGGCGGCGTGTGTATCTCGCTTGCAAAATAGTCCTTTTATCATTCTCAAAGGCAATCATGATCATGCTTTAGCCACGGGACATTTTAAAAAAGGGTTTTCAAGTTCAGCCGCTTGGGTGTTGGAATGGAGTATGACGCGAGTGGACGACGCGCAAAAACAATGGCTGAATGATTTGCCGTCGGTTTGGCATGGCGAGGGCTGGATGGGCGTACACGGTGCGCCGATTGATCCGACTTTTTTTAATGCTTACGTTTATGAAATGACTTATCACGATAATTTAAATTGGTTGGCGGAGAAAAAAGTTACCCATTGTTTTCATGGACATAGCCATCAACCGGGGGCTTATCTCAGAAGCAAAAGGAAAGAATACCGCTATATTGAGCCTTTGCTGTCACTCGCCGATTTTGAACACGGTCTTATTTGTCCGGGTTCTGTGGGACAACCACGCAATCGTCAGCCGGGAGCGCAATTTGCCATTTATGATCGCCAAGAACAAGTGATTCGCTATTATTGCTTGCCTTACGCGGTTGAGCCGTTAATTGAAGAAATGGCGGATCAACGTTTTCCCGATACCTTAATAAAATTGTTATTAGGACAGCTTTAGAGCGATATGAAGCGGTCTTATTATCCCTTAATTTTAAACCCAATGGATTGAATTAACCCATGATCAATGAATCAGAAGAAAACGAATTTATTGCACAACGTCGCAGTAAATTACAAGTTTTACGTGAAAAAGGTGTGGCATTTCCTAATGATTTTCGTAGAAATGCGCTCGCAAAAGAGTTAATTGATCTTTATGATGGACGCAGTAATGAAGACTTAATGTCTAACCCTATTCGTGTGAAAGTTGCGGGGCGAATGATGACCCGTCGCATTATGGGAAAAGCCGCTTTTGCCCATTTACAAGACATGTCAGGCCGTTTGCAAGTTTATATTAAGCGAGATGATTTACCAGAAGGGATTTATGCCGAATTTAAACATTGGGATTTGGGCGATATTTTGGGCGTGGAAGGCTATGTATTTAAAACCCAAACGGGAGAGTTATCGCTTCATGCCGAAAAATTGTATTTATTAACCAAATCATTGCGGCCTTTGCCTGAGAAATTTCATGGTTTAACGGATCAAGAAATTCGTTATCGCCAGCGTTATTTAGACTTAATTGCTAATGAAAGTAGCCGCGATATTTTTATGAAGCGGTCAAAAATTATTGCTGAAATTCGGCAATTTTTGGTGGCACGAGATTTTTTAGAAGTCGAAACGCCGATGATGCAAACCATTCCCGGTGGCGCGTCGGCTCGTCCATTCGTGACGCATCATAATGCCTTGGATATGTCTTTGTTTTTACGCATTTCTCCAGAGCTTTATTTAAAGCGATTGGTGGTGGGTGGTTTTGAAAAAGTATTTGAACTGAATCGCAATTTTCGCAATGAAGGCATTTCAACCCGACATAATCCAGAATTTACCATGTTGGAATTTTATCAGGCTTATGCAGATTATCACGATTTAATGGATTTAACGGAAGTGTTATTGCGGGAATTAGCCTTGTCCATTGTGGGCAGTTTGCAAGTGCCTTATCAAGAAGATTGTTATGATTTTGAAAAACCATTTGCGCGTTTAACCGTTAAAGAAGCCTTATTGCAATATAATGCTGATCTGGATCAAGCCGCCGTAGAAAATATGGAATTCATGCGGCAAAAAGCCAAGCAATTAAATTGCAAATTAACAGGACAAGAAGGCTTAGGAATGTTGCAATTATTGGTGTTTGAAGAAACGGTGGAACATCATTTAAAAAATCCCACTTTTATTACCGCTTATCCTAAAGAAGCCTCGCCATTGGCGCGTTGTAACGATGCTAATCCAGAAATTACGGATCGGTTTGAATTATTTATTGGTGGCCGAGAAATTGCCAATGGTTTTTCTGAATTAAACGATGCCGAAGATCAAGCCGAACGTTTCCGCCAACAAGTCCTTGCTAAAAAAGCAGGAAATGATGAAGCCATGCACTATGATGCGGATTATGTTTGTGCTTTAGAATATGGATTGCCACCGACCGCAGGCGAAGGCATTGGCATTGATCGTTTAGTGATGTTATTGACCAATCAAGCCTCTATTCGAGATGTGTTATTGTTCCCACATTTACGGCTTAAATAGATTGTTGAATTTATCGAGAATGGCAGATATTTTTTCTGCCATTCAAAATCAGCAAAGAAAGGAGAAAGAAAAGTAAATGAAACCTGATTTAAATGAAGTAACAACGCATATTTATCAATGGGTGGAAAATCATTTAAGTGTGCCTTCAGTACATTTTAATGATCTTCCCCCCTGTCCTTATAGCAAAGCGGCTTTATTGAGAAATAAAGTGGATATTCGCTGTGGAGAAGGTGAGTTTTTACTGGAGACTTTAGCCGATATTGCGCACACATGGAATGATCAATTTGAAATGGTGATGATGGTGTGCAATAAAGACAGCATTACGCCAGAGGCTTTAATGGCAGGCACAAAAGCATTAAATGAGACATTAAAGCCGCATGATTTAATGACTAATTTCGACCATCCTGACACCACTCATCCGCGTTATCGCGTAAAAACAAGCAATGGCTGTTATGTGGTGGCGATTGTGCAGCGATTAAGTGCTTTTGTCGAAGCGGCTCAACCGTTATTTAAGAAAAATTATTTTAAAAATGTGGCGTATCAATATTTGTCTGATTATCCCTCTTATCAAGGAAATTTCTCGGATAAGAAAGGAGTGGCCGAATTGAGCTTTATTAATCTTCTTCATGAGAAGATTGACGATAGTTTTGCCGCCGATATTAAAGCGGGATTAATGGCTATTCATAAATCTATTCCTGTAAAGTATGTTTATGATGTGACTGGTTCAGAGTTATTCACCCAAATCACGCAAAAATCTGAGTATTATTTAACCCGTATTGAGACGGAGTTATTAAGAGATTTTGCTCAACATATTGATCGTTATTGTTTTTCAGATACGGCATTAGTAGAATTGGGCAGTGGCAGTGCGGTAAAAACTGAGATTTTAATTGAGGCTTTATTGGCACATTATCCTTCGGTGTTATTCGCGCCTATTGATATTGCAGGGGATTTTTTATAAGAACAAGCAGGGCGTTTAAAACAAAAATATCCGAATTTGCAATTATTCAGTGTGGCGGCGGATTATCACGATGGTTTAGAATTTTTGCAGCATGAAGTTAAATCATCTAAATTGGTGATTTGGTTAGGTTCTGATTTAGGGCATTTTGATTATGTTGAAGCGGCGACATTTTTACGCGAACAAATTGTGCCATTATTAGGTGCGAATGACCATTTTTTATTAGGGCTTGATTTGAAAAAATCGCCCGATATTATTAACGCGGCTTATGGTACAGATAACACTAAACCCATTTATTATTACAGTGGGGAATTGGCTAAAAACGCCTTGCGTCGTATTAATGCGCAATTACAGGCCGATTTTAATTTAGCACAATTTGTTTATGACGCAGCTTATTCAGTAGAAAAGGGTTGTGTGGAGTTGTTTTTGAAAAGTACAGTGGATCAAATGGTGGCTATTCACGCGCTGAATTTATCCGTTACTTTTGCGAAAAATGAACGCATTTTAATTCACACCAGTTATAAATATGATGAACCCGCCATTGTGCAATTAGCCGCTTCAGCCAATTTAGATTGGAAAGGACAATGGACGGATGAGAAACGCTGGTATAGTTTAAATTTATTTTCGGTCAAAACGTAAAAGAAGGGGGAAGGGAATGTGGGCTGGAATTGAACGATTAAGTGCGATTGTTGCTTACGATAAAAATCAGCTAATTGGTAAAGAGAATGGCTTGCCATGGCGTTTGCCTGCCGATTTAAAGCATTTTCGGGAATTAACGTGGCAGAAACCCATTGTGATGGGGAAAAACACGTGGCAATCGATTGGGCGAGTTTTACCAGAACGCATTCACATTGTATTAAGTCGTACTTTACGCTCAGAATCTCTGGATTCGCGGGTGACTTTAATACGGGAATTAGCGCATCTTTCTACTTTTGCCGCCAATTATCCCGAAATGATGATCATTGGTGGTGCGCAACTTTATCAAGCCACGTTGCCTTATTTGCACACTTTATATGTGACCGAAATTCAAGCCGAATTGACAGGCGATGCTTATTTTCCTTATTGGGATAAAAAAGAATGGCAATTGGTTGAGTCCAAAGCGCATCAAGCAGATGAATTAAACCCTTATCCTTATTCTTTTCAGGAATGGCGGCGGGTGGGGAATGTTTAACCCCCAATTTCCAAAATGAATAAAATTAATTTTTAGTAATTACTTTATTTATTGGACAAATGAGGGTTAAATAAAAAATCTTTAAGAGCAGCCCATCCATTTTTTCCAGAAAGAAGGGGCAGGTTTCTTTCTCGCCCAGCCAATTCGATCGTCGTGTGTGATTTTAAAATCAGTAAAATCAGGGTGTTGTGTCACGACAAGGTCGTAAACCATTTTCATCTGGAATGCGTCAAGTTCTTTATCAGTATGACTGCCGTGGCTTTCGCGCCAATTAGGGATCATGCGCAAATTGAAGTTTAAATCATCAATTAAAATCCAACTATTTGGCTTCATCAACGGCGCGATCAGGTGAAAAGCCAGCGCATCTGGCTCCCATTCGTGCGCGCCATCCAACAGGCAAAAATCAAACAACGGTTCATAGCCTTGTGCGGTGCGCTGTTGTTGCAGTAATTCAGCAAGATACCAATTGTATCCCAACACATCTCCCACCGCGTGCAAGCGTTCGCCGGGCAAACCCGCATGCTCACGCAATACATTAACATTAACTGGTTGATGAATGGCTTTGTCTAACGTCAGTAATTTTCCTGCCTGTTGTTTTTCCAGCGCGGAAAGAATCACACAGCTCGTCGCACCAAATCCCGTTCCTAATTCAATACAACTTGTTAGTTTATTATCTAAAATAAAGTGGTAAATATCCCGCATCGCCTGCTCAGGCAATAGAAAAATATGCCCCCCCCAACCTTCAGGCGGAGTGTAGGCTTTTAGTGCGTTTAGGGTTTTGTCTAGCATGGTGTTCCCTTACTAAATAAAGAAATAAATGAGCTTTAGTGAGAATAAAAAGAAAGAGGGCAATACCTCCCTAATAGTTTAGAGTGATATTGCCTTATGTATTATACTATTATTAATGCAGCAGGTAAACTCGGCTATTCAGGTGCCAATTCGCCTTCAGCACGTATTTTATAACTGGATTCATTACCCTTATTATCAGTAATATAAAGAGTCGCGTCCCCGGCCTGATTGGCGTAGAGTTGACACGTTACCATATCGGGACCGAACTCTACCCGATTGACAGTCATAAACTCCTCTGGTTCCACCCGACAAGCACGGACATAATCACACGATCCTTCTTTTGCGCTATAAGCGCAGGTATTAACGCCTACTTGTAACAAAGTCGGAACAGGAGCATCTGGCAGTTGGAATATCAGAGGATATTCATTAACAACCAAGTGTATCGCCCCTGTCAAACGGTCAAGATAGCGATAACCCGCATAAAAAGCGACAGTGCGCCCTTTAGCCGCCAAACCAAGAGGAGCCTGCATAAGTCCATTTCCTAAATCAACCAAAAAGCTACGGCCATTATCAATAGCCAATGCACTCTTATAGGCTTTTAACCCTTTGAGCCGATCTGAAGAAATACTTTCCCATTGCGACCAGCCCGTTTGCGAAAAACCAAAAAAGTCTTGCGAATCTACTTTTTCAAACACTTTACGCATCGGATCGCCAGAATCTCCCCAACTGGAGACAACAACAAGATCAATCAAACTGTGTAGCGGATTGGGTTTAATCTTAACGCTAAGATTAACAATATCATTACTCTCCAATAAATTGATGCGTTTTAATGCCAATGTCTCTGTGGATACATTCCGCACCACGTTACCGTAAAAGGAAAGTTCAGCCGAAGTCACCGGAGTCGCTGTCTGATCGCCCAATTTCAATTCAATAGGAGAAACCGATAGCATACTTTGATAAGTATCCGTTACGACAGGGGGCTGGGGAGTTGTTGGAACTGTTGGCTCCGTTGGAGTGGTAGGTTCAGATGTGGTGATTTGGGTAAAGTTTGCACCACAGGTCAGCGACGTTTGAAGTAGTATTGTCAAGATGTAATTAGCACTGCCGTAGTTGCTACAACCACCTGTCCATCCAGCAAATTGATACCCTGAATTTGCCAGCGCATTCAACGTTACTGTTGTTCCAGCGACGTACTGAGAGGCACAAACTTTTGATGCCGCACTGCAATCAATCTTAGAATCAACCGTTCTTAATGTACCGTTGGCAGGTTCTGTGACACTGAGTGTAACGGAATTGTCCGTGGGAGGAACAGGTTCTGTGGGATTTGTAGGTGTTGAGCCTCCGCCATTTTTATTTTGCCACCATTGATTGTAAAGAGAGATATTCGCAATCGACATGGAAATAGAAAGACTGGTAAAGCGAAATGAGCCTAATGCGTTTGGTTGTTGATAAACAATAAAGTAAAAATAGCGAGGAGTTGTGATGGGATTAGGTACAACGCCACCAAATATCTTTTTATTGAGTCCACCTGTCGCTGCTTCCAGTTGATTGGGATAGATGAATTGTCCTGCACCACAAGGAGTGGGTGTGGCAGAAGTGGGATTTTGGCTACAAAACGGCAGATCATCTGCAAAACCGTTCATCACGGGATAAGTTCCTTCCGCAAAGCCTCCACCGCTGCCCGCAATCCCCTGCCAGTCCCCAGATTCACCTGAAATGGTAATAGCATCCGTACCAGGTGGCATGAAAATCCGTAATCGCATTACATTTCCTGTTCCCAAACTAGATACGGGAACACCAGCACTTCCCGGCGTTCTGGAGGAATAAGAAACCCGTAGTGTATGTAATGTGGTGTTTTCTGGAGCTACCGTATAATTTTCTGCGGGTAAGAAATCATACTCGACGTAACTCAGAAGCCGTGCTGACGCATAAGGTGCTATCAGCAGCAATAGATAAAAAGCCAGCATAGGTCTAATAAGACATTTAAAAATCTTCATCATGGAAAATCCTTTAATACCAGTAACAAATATCCCAATTTCAGATTAGAGGGATTTTTTTTAAGAGCAGTATAGTCATGGTTGTTACCTGAAAAGCAAATAACAGCCCGTCAAACGTGAAGCAGCACAGAGTCCCAACGAGAAAACTGGCTGAACAGTTGCCTATAGACTAGACCATTTTTGATCAAACACAAGCATGAGATGGGCCGGTACAAAGATTTTTAGTACTCTGTTTTGATAAGGCTATGTGATTAATGCAATTATGGGTAAGGACGAGCGAATAAAAAAATCTGTCCTTGAAGATGTCTGCAATAAACAAAATAAAAAACGCCCCAAATTTAATTTGGAGCGTTTTACGAACTACAGGAGACCGATTAAACTAATACCGATCAACAATAGGTTTCTGTTATGGCCAAGGACGGTTAACCACGTCTGGATTGTGCGCCAGCGGGGTCAACAGCGAGCTACCAATACCACTGGTCAATGCGAAGAATTTATGAGACATCGCTAACGCAGGAACCCCATTGTAGTTACAGCCAGGAACATAACCGTCGTTCTTCATACCACTGATCGGGTTGAATGACATATCAAACCAGCCAGAGTTGAACTCCCAAGGTGCAGAAACGTAGTTGACCTCCACCAAGTTGATGAAAGTGCGCTCCGGTAACGCTCCACCTGAAAACACGGTTCCCTCATTAGTCACGACTAAGTTCTCAGAATTGTCATAAGAAGAAATCGAGGGAGAGATCAAACCAGACCAACGGAAAGGCGGACTGTAAACACGTTCTGTTGCAACGGTCGTGCCTTCACCATCAATCGGAATAGCACAAGGGTTGTTGAACTCATTAACTGCCAAGTTAGCTGCATTCACGTTGACACGGTGACGGTAACGAGTAGGGAACGTCACAACAACAGATGTTTTTTCAACATCGGTGTTCTCATAAGAACCGTAAACGTTTCTCAAGGCCAACGCATGTTCAATTTCCAACAGGTTATCGATCTCTGTACCACGTACTAAATCATAACCGAATTGGAAGCCAACAGCAGTTTCAGGAGCATTCAAACCACCGACCGCGTCAAAATTGGGGTTAGATAACACGCGTCCATCAAACAAGTAAGGACGTGTCGCCGTACCGTAGAAGCCTAAGAATGGGGATACCACTTCCGGTTCACGTAAGAACCCAGGACGTATAGCACCAAAACCATTGTTTTCAGCCCCTGTGGTGTAGCGAATGGTGTCACCACCGGGAACGTTATCCCACACTTCACCTGCCAGAGCGTAGAAAGGATAGCCCATTCTGTCCACATCACCAATGCGCAGCGTCACATCACCCGTTAAACGAACCCAAGTTGGATCGCTAGTACGGATGTTACCTGAATTAACGTTAGGATACAAAGCACCATTTTCGTCAATTAAGTTGCCTGCTTCGTCACGGGTAACCGCAATAACTTCACGGCCGTTTAACTCGTTTAATCTTTCGCGGGAGGTGTCAAGAATTTTGGCTAAGTTAAACTTAGACATAGTACGCTCAACCACAACAGTTTCAGTTGTGCTAACGCGGACAACTCCTTTAACGCCATACACACCGATCACCTCAATGTGACCCATTTGCAGCGTTTCAGTGCCTGCATTCAAACCATTGATGATGCGATCTGTAAACAGATTCACTTTGACAGGCTTAATGGAACCGAAAGTTGCACGTGCGCCATCGGGTGAACTATAGGTACAACCCGAAGAGCAGATCGTTGGATAAGTTTCGCCAGAAACTACTGGACTCTTGATAGAATCATCGTTTGAATATAAAACAACTTTGGGTTTACCCAATAAAGCTGAATTTCTTACTACTTCGGGATCAGTTGCGGTGTAGAAACCATCTTGATAGATTCTGCCGCGCCACACGTCACCGGGGGTTAAGTACAGAATAAAGTCTAATACTTCAGTAGAATTCGTGGCACTTCTCAAAACCACTTTTGCTTTTACAGCAACGTCAGTGCGAGTATTCACAACTGTCAAGTGGGTGTCATAGCCAGTACTCATATAATTGGCCATGTAGAATGGTCCCATTAAAACCTGACCAATTCCGTCCTCAGCCAAATGGATGGCTTGCGCACCAGTGCTGAATCCTACTCCAGTCGCCAATGCTGCTGCCATTACGGAAGGCAGAAGTTTTTTCTTCAAGTTCTTCATTAAATTTCCACTCCTTAACAAGTATGGATAAAATAGTTTGCTGTTAATCGCTATTGGGCATGAAAAAAAGTATACAAAATTTGCGTTTGCTACACAAGTTGACCACAAATACGAACCCAAGTAACCTTATGAGAATATAGAGTTGATCTTGTGCCACACAAGCCAGCGGCGAACCTATGCTAAACAAAAACCAACACAATGACCGGCCACTACTATACAAAGGTTAGGACGTAAGTGCAACAATTTTTCTTAAAAACCACAGATGAACACAAAATGTTGCATTTTAGCAACAAACCCCGCTTTGCCTGAGTCCCAGCAATAACTGTTCCCAAACCTCTCAACTCTTTTCAAACAACCTGCGCAACATCCCATAAGCCGACCGTTCAGGGGAATGCTGAACGATTTGCTGGTGGGCTTGTGTCATGATTGACACACGCCGTTGGGGCGACTCGATCAACTGCACCAGTGCATCATAACAATTTTGGTACGAAGTGGTATCAATCACCAGTGCATTTTCTTCATGACGCGCAAAACTGTCTGTTCCACCGAACTGAGGCACAATCACTGCCATGCCGCACGCCATGGCTTCCATTGCCGTTAATCCCATCGCTTGAAAAGTTGAGAAATCGACAAAAATATCTGCTTCCCCAAACAACGCGGCAATCCGTGCCGATGAACACATACCCAAATTTTCATACGCAAAATCTTGGGGTAGGCCGACTGCTTTTAAATCCTCATCCGTTACGCCAAAAATCACAATACGCACGTGATCAGCATAACGGTGTTGAATCGCCCGCAACACCTGCATGGTGCGCGACGCGGCACGGCGCACACTCGAAGGCCGCACCATCGCCGTGATAACCAACGGAGAATCCGTTGAACGCTCACGACGCGGACAAAACAAGTCTAAATCAAAACTCGCACCAATAACATGACAATTTCGCTTTACTTGTCGTAAAACTTCCTGCCGCGTCCATTCCGTCTTGGTAAAGCAAACCAAATCAGGAATTTGCAAATACGACAACCAAGCCGCACGAAAATCAGGATGACGACGAAAATAGTAAGAAGCCCACCGCCGCCGTAACCATGCCGACTGCCAAAACCAACGATGTCGTGCCGCTTTATCGACATGAAAATAAGGCTCGAAGTCCTGAATATAATAACCTAAAATTGGCGCGTTGGCGCGTTTTGCTAAAGGCGCAATCCAAGACACTGAATTATTGGCCGTCGCAATCACCGCGTCAAAATTCATACACAAATCAGGAATGCCAAAATCAGTGGGAGAATAAATCACGGGAACGTCTAATTCAGGATAACTGCGCTCAAAACCAACGCGATGGTGTTCAAAATTCAAAATTTGCGCATCGACTCCCATGCGTCGCAAGGCGCGAATTTCCGTGATGACCACATTCGCACCGCCGCCCGCTTCCATCACGGGTAAAATAAACACCATCCGCTTTCCTGCCCATTGATACTGTGCTTGGGCGATAAAATCCCAACGGGTCAATAGCTGTTGAGCGCGATAACGTAAACTGTCTAAAACTCGACTTTCTCGACAAAAAGCCACCCCTTGATCGATAATTTCCTGCCCATGTTTGGCGACTAGCGTTTGTCCGGCCGCTTCTGCCAACTGTTTACGGGCTTCATGAGAATAACTGCGGGATTGCGCGTGATAAATGTAAACATCGTCAGCCACCGCCAACTCCCAACCCGCTTGTCTCGCCCGCAAACAGTAATCATTCTCCTCACCATAACCGCGGGCAAAATGTTCTTCATCAAAATAACCCACCGACAACAACACCGCTCGCTTAATCAACAAACAAAAGCCATTTAAAAAAGGCAAACGTGGATACAAATGCAACGCAGTCGCGCCCAATCTGTTAGCCATTTGTGCGGGCGTGAGGTCTAAAGGCAGAGGATTACTCGCCCAATCGCCGCGCTCTTCGATTTTAGGGATAGACTGCCAAGAAGCGGTATTGCTCAACGGTCCCACCAAACCAATTCGCGCATCCGATTGCGCACACGCCAATAACCGCTCTAACCAAAAAGGCGTGACTATTGTATCACTATTGAGCAAAATAACCACGTCACCGTGACTCACCGCTAAACCTTGATTCGCCGCGCAGGTGTAACCTCTGGCAGTGGCATTGCGTAACAGTAAAATATCAGGCTGTGCAGACAATAATTCATCCAAATAAACGCGGGTCGCATCACCACTGCCATCGTCAACTAAAATCAATTGATAAGGTAAACTGCTCTGTTCACGAATACTCGCCAGACACCGCTGCACATCAGGCAGCGCATTATGAATGCAAACAATAATATCAATGGATTGCGGCTGATACTCGACCCCAGCGTGATCTAATTTATAGTGCGGTAACTGCACTTGTGGGTGGATTTTGGGAGAAAAAGAAGACATGAGGGTATCTTTAGAAAAAAACGGGTTTTTGAGAATTCGACAAATGGGCGATAAAAACAGTCAGAAATGCAAATGTATTTTATTTTACCATTGCCTAGTTTTGCGATAATATTGAAGTAATAACCGGTGCTTATTCCACATTGATTAAGATAGCTATTTCAACCATGCAATATACCATTATTCCTGTGACATCATTTTACCAAAACTGCACTGTTTTATGGTGTCAAAATACGCAAGAAGCGGTCATTGTCGATCCGGGTGGCGAAGCGGATCGAATTATAAAATTTCTCGAACGCCACCAATTAAAATCTGCGGCTATTTTATTAACGCATGGTCATTTAGATCATGTGGGTGCCAGCGTTACCCTAGCAAAACAACTGAATATTCCGATTAAAGGGCCACACATTGCCGACAAATTTTGGTTAGCCGAGATTGAAGAACAATGTAAATTATTTGGTTTTCCTCACCACCCTAATTTTATTCCCGATCAATGGCTGAATCATGGGGACATTATCGAATTTGGAAAAGAAACTTTACAAGTTTTACATTGTCCCGGCCACACGCCCGGCCATGTGGTGTTTTTTCATGCTGCGGACAAATTAGCCTTAGTGGGCGATGTGTTATTTAATGGCTCCATTGGACGCACTGATTTCCCTAAAGGTGATTATGCAACATTAATTCGTTCTATCAAAGAACAATTATGGCCATTAGGCGACGATGTGCAGTTTATTCCGGGACATGGAGAAATGTCTAGTTTTGGTGAAGAACGGCGTTATAATCCTTACGTTTCAGATCGCAATTAATCGGGTAACAATGACAATTAACGCAAAGCCCGCCGCAAAATTTTACCGACATTACTTTTAGGTAAATCATCTCTAAATTCGATTTGACGCGGAATTTTATAACTGGTCAAATGCTGACGACAATGGGCAATAATGTCTTCGGGTGTTAAACGCGGGTCTTTTTTAACCACAAATAACTTAATGGCTTCGCCCGATTTTTCATCTGCTACGCCAATGGCCGCCGATTCTACAACGCCTTCTAGTGCGGCCACTACTTCTTCAATTTCATTAGGAAACACATTAAAGCCAGACACTAAAATCATGTCTTTTTTGCGATCCACAATGCGCACAAAACCCTGCTCATCAACAGTAGCAATATCGCCCGTGCGCAACCAGCCATCGGCTGTAAAGGCGTGGCGCGTTTCTTCCTCTCGCTGCCAATAACCGCGCATCACTTGTGGCCCTTTAATCACCAATTCCCCGGCCATCCCGAATGGGACGGGTTTACCGTCATCGTCTAAAATCTCAATTAAGGTCGAAGGAATCGGCAAACCAATAGAACCATTATAATTCATTAAATTAAGCGGATTAATGGTCACCGCGGGGGAACATTCCGTGAGGCCATAGGCTTCTAATAAAGGCACTTTAGTGATTTCACGCCAACGTTCAGCCACTTTCTTTTGTACGGGCATTCCGCCGCCTAAAGTCACTTTAAGCGAACTAAAATCTAATTGGGCAAAATTAGGCTGATTAAGTAAACCGTTAAATAAGGTATTCACTCCCGTTAATGCCGTAAAAGAATATTTTTCTAATTCTTTAATAAAACCCTGCATATCTCGTGGATTGACGATTAATAAATTATGCGCGCCTAATTTTAAGAAAGTCAGACAATTTGCGGTTAAAGCAAAAATATGGTACATCGGTAATGCCGTCACGACCAATTCTTTTCCCTCTTCCACCACGCCGTTGAGCCATGCAGAGGCTTGCTGCAAATTAGCCAACATATTGCGATGTGTCAACATCGCGCCTTTAGAAACGCCCGTGGTGCCACCGGTATATTGTAAAAAAGCAAGATCATCCCCTGTGACAGAAGGCGGAAAATAATCCGCATTTGCACCCAAATTAATGGCGCGATTAAACGTAATGGCTTGGGGTAATTGATAAGGCGGAATCGCTTTTTTAAGATATTTAAGTGTGAAATTCACCAATTTACCTTTAAACCAGCCTAATAAATCTCCCACTTCCGTCACAATCACATGTTTAATAGCCGTATGCGCAATGACTTGTTCTAAGGTATGGGCAAAATGGGCTAAAATAACAATGGTTTCTACACCCGCATCATTTAATTGATGTTCTAATTCACGCGGCGTATATAAAGGATTCACATTGACAATCACCATTCCCGCCCGCAATGCCCCAAATAAAGCCACAGGATATTGCAACACATTAGGCATCATAATCGCCATACGTGTGCCTTTTTCTAATTGCAAATGACTTTGTAGAAAGGCTGCAAAATGATGCGTTAATTCATCCAATTCCGCATAAGTAATGGTCTTATCTAAACAACTATAAGCAGGCAAATAACGAAATTTTTTAACACTTTGATTAAATAAATCCTTAACAGAATGATAAGTGTCAGGATTAATTTCTGCGGGTACACCCGATGGGTAAGATTTTAACCAAATTTTTTCCATCGCTCATTCTCCCGATTGAGTGACTGTTAATAAGGCGAGATGAAAAATTAAAGACTGTCTTGATCCGCAGCGGAACTTAATCGTTGTTCAGCGCGATGAATGCCAATTAACGGCAATAAATAAGCCATCTCAGGCCCATGCGTCACTCCCGTTAAAGCGGCACGCAAAGGCATAAATAATTTTTTCCCTTTTAACCCGCTGGTTTGTTTTAATTCGTCCACCAATTTGGCATAATCGCCTTGACTGTTATGCAGCGCAATTAAGGCATGATTAAAAAATGCAGAGTCCGTTTCTTTAATGACCAGATGGGCTTCTTCATTCCACACTAAATTTTCTGTTAAAATCATTTCTGCCCACTGTTGTGCATCTTCTGGAAATAACACATTGGGGCGAACTGCATGAATAAACAGATGACATAAATCACTAGGAATTTCTAAGGTGATATTATGGGTCAACCATTGCCACCATTGTTCATCATCTAATTGTGACAAGGCTAATTGTTGCCAATGTTTTAAATGCTGCGGATCAAAACGCGAAGGCGCATGACCTAAACGCTGATCATTAATTTGACGGGCTAATTCTTCTAAAGATAATAAAGTATCTTCCGTATAAGAATGGCCTAATCGCGCCAAATAATTCACTACCGCTAAAGACAACCAGCCTTTTTCCCGTAATTCTTTAATACTCATGCTGCCATTGCGTTTGGATAATGGCGCGCCATCGTGACCTAAAATTAATGAGAAATGACCATATTGCGGTGCGGGTAAATTCAATGCCGATAAAATCATTAATTGACGCGGCGTATTGGTCAAATGATCTTCTCCGCGTAAGGCTTTAGTGACTTGCATTAATGCGTCATCAATGGCGTTGCAAAAGAAAAAAGCAGGCGTACCATCAGCGCGGCGAATAATAAAATCGCCAATATCATCACTCATAAATTGCTGTTCTCCGCGCACCATGTCCGTAAAAATAATTTTCTCATTTTTCGGCACGCGAAACCGCAATGTCGGCTGCACACCTTGGGCTAATTTCGCTTCAATTTCACTGGGGCTTAAATGCGCACACGTTCCCGCATAACGCGGAGCCTGTCCCGCAGCCCGTTGCAATTTACGCGATAAAGACAATTCCGCCGCCGAACAAAAACATGGATAAGCCTGATCATTATCCATTAATTGCTGATAATAACGGGCGTAAATTTCACCCCGTTGCGCTTGATAATAAGGGGGGCTAATTTCATTGACATTCGGCCCTTCTTGCCACGATAAACCTAACCACTGTAAATCCTGCATTAACTGTTGTGCAAACTCAGTCGTGCTGCGTTCTTGATCAGTATCTTCAATGCGCAATAAAAAAACGCCTTGTTCTTGCCATGCAAATAAGGCATTAAATAAAGCCGTTCTGGCATTACCTAAGTGCATATATCCTGTGGGACTGGGAGCGAAACGAGTTTTAACAGTCATGGTGATTTTATGGTCAAAAAAAAGTGAATTGAAACAGTAAAAAACAGCTTAAAAACGAATTAAATAAGTCACCGGATAATTTTTAGGACGGCTTTCTTCACCACCGCTGTCACCCATACGAAGCTCATGGCGATGTGATCCGGCCACGTCTATGGTCACTTTGTGGCCGTGTGCGCCCGCGTCGGTTGTCCAATACTCTTGAAAATCATTGACATCGCCCGTCATCGAGCGACGTTCTAATTTGTCTTTCATTGTGTACCAAAAACCTTGCGCTTGTAAACGATGATTATGTTCCCCAGCCACATCGGTGCGGGCAAGATGAGCATGTTCTCCCGCGGCACGAATATCAGCCGTATGCGAATGGCCGCGATTCATATCGCCTTGATATTGACCCAATTGTCGCTTGGCATCCATCTGACGACCCAAGTCTAAACCGCGTAAAAATACCCCGCGAAAATCAGGAACTTTAAATTCACCCTTTTTACTATTCCCCCCGTAAACGGTACCAATGGCTTGATAAAGGGCGGGATAATCTTGAGTTTTGTAATTTGCTCCGTCACACACTAGCCAGCCCGCTTGCACCAAATGTTTACGGGTTTCCGCATCCATCATCCCCGCATAAGCTGTCACACTCCCCGGCGGAGCCATCGTGGCAATGAGTTGGCTTTTATTATCTATTAATTTGACTAAATCATTAATAATGCTGTGGGTGTTATTTAACTGCGCGGTAACGGCATCATTATGCGCCAATACTGCTTTTAAATCAGCCATTAATTTATCGTTTAATTTATTTAAGTTTTCGATTTGTTGCGTTAATAAGGTATCATTGACGCGGCTAATTTGAATTTCTCCTAATAACCGCTCTTGCACTCGTCCCAATTGTTGATGCACTTGTTGCGCCGTTAAAGTGTCATTTTCTAATGCGTCTAATAGCACTTTTACGGGTTCAAATTGCAGTTTTAATTGATCCTGTTGTTGCTGCATATTTTCTAACGCAGTAGAAAAAAACCAATAACTGATCGCACTTGAACAAATAACGCTCAAGATAAACAGCAGCGGGATCATTAATTTCCAATCCATAGTGGATGAAGGAAAAGATTCTGGAAATTCCATAAATGCAGCCTGTATTGTGAAACCCGCACAAGAAATTAATGCGGCTTTAACACTGCACTAATTTCCTGCGAATTTACCGCGCTATAAACGCATGGGCATAATGACATAACGTTGTTGTTCAGTGTGGCGAGGTTTCACTAAACAACTGCTGTTGGGATCGGAAAAACATAATTCCACTTCTTCCGTAGAAATGGCATTTAACGTATCGGTTAAATAAGTCACATTAAAACCAATTTCAAAAGCTTCGCCATCATAATCAATTTCCAGTTCTTCCTCTGCCTCTTCCTGCTCTGGATTGCGAGCGGATAAAGATAAAGTACCGGGTTTGACCATTAAACGCACGCCTTTATGTTTCTCATTAGACAAAATCGCCACACGCGCTAAAGCCTGTTTTAATGGATCGCATAACGCCACCACGACTTTATCGGGATTTCTCGGCAACACGCCTTGATATTCAGGGAAACGACCATCGATTAATTTACTGGTAATGGTCAAATTTTCTGAAATTTCAAAACGGACATGCGTTTGATCTAAAGTAATTTTAACTTCATCATCGCTATTTTCTAAATTGCGATTTAATTCTTGAATCGCTTTACGTGGAATAATCACTTGTAAAGGATCAGAATCTCCCAATTCAAAATCCGTCGTGGCCAATGCCAAACGATGTCCATCCGTTGCGACCACCGCCAATTGATTGGGCATTAAATCAAACAATAAACCATTCAGATAATAACGCACATCATTCACCGCCGCACAAAATGCCGTTTGCGCAATCAGTTCGCGCAGTTGCCGTTGTGGCACGCTAATGGTCAACATGTCGGGATTTTCCGAACTGCTGGGAAAATCTTCCGCGGGCAAGGTCGCTAATGTAAAACGACTGCGTCCTGCGCGAATCACCACCCGATCCCCGTCGGTATTCACATCTATCGCTTGTTCGGGCAGAGAACGGCAAATTTCTAAAAACTTTTTCGCAGGAATAGTAATATCCCCATCATCTTCCGTAGAAATGCGGCTTTCTAATGGCACACGACACAAAATTTCCACTTCTGAATCCGTCGCAATCAACGACAATACATCATTCTCTACGGATACCAATACGTTGGATAAAATAGGGATGACTTGACGTTGTTCAACCACACTGACCGCCATTTTTAATGGAGTCAATAACTCTTTTCTTGGAATGGAAAAATGCAAGGCTTTTATCTCCTCATTAAAAATTGAAAAACATTGAATTAGCGCAAACCCAATACGTCTTGCATATCAAATAAGCCGCGTTCATGTTGCATTAACCACTGTGCGGCGCGCACGGCACCGGTGGCAAATGTCATGCGACTGGAGGCTTTATGGGTAATTTCCAAGCGTTCGCCTTTGTCGGCAAATAGCACCGTGTGTTCTCCAACAATATCGCCCGCACGGACGGTGGCAAAACCGATGGTTTTACGATCACGTTCTCCCGTTTGTCCTTCGCGGCCGTACACCGCACAAGTGGCCAGATCACGTCCCAGTGTTTGTGCGACAATCTCACCCATGCGCAGAGCCGTCCCGGAGGGCGCATCGACTTTATGACGATGATGAGCTTCGATAATTTCCACATCCACACTGTCTTCTAACACTTTGGCGGCGATTTCTATCAATTTAAAACTCAAATTCACCGCCACACTCATGTTCGGCGCGAAAACCACCGCGGTATCTTGTGCGGCGTGGTGAATGGTTTGTTTTTCTGTTGCTGTGAATCCCGTCGTCCCAATCACCATGCGTTTTCCATGTGCTTGACAGTGGGCGAGGTTGGCCAGCGTAGCGGCTGGACGGGTAAAATCAATTAAAACATCAAATTGATCCGTAATCGCCGCTAAATCCGCACCAATCACCACACCAGCCGTACCAATTCCCGCCAATTGACCGGCATCCAGCGATAACGATGGGCTATCTGGATGTTCTAAAGCCGCTGTGAGCGTGGTGGCAGGGTGTTGATGGACGGCTTCTACCAGCATACGTCCCATACGACCGGCCGCACCGGTGATGGCGATTCGTGTCATAGCAGATGAATCCTTACAATCTAAGCGTAAATTTTGAATAATGAATTAAAATTGAGCGCGTAAAGCCGCCAGAAAATGTTTAGCTGTGCCGCTGGTGGGGCCGGCGACGACAAAAAAGACCACTTCCTTGTCCGGCGCACAGCGAATGGTGGCACGATACTGTCCATTGACTCCGAATACTGAAGAAGTGGTAATCGCCACATCTTGGGTAAACTCGGCTTGACGAATCGCCAATTCAGCGCGATTAAGACATTGTTCTAAAGTTAATTTACTGTCCTGCCACCCATTCCAAATATAAGGCGCATCAGCATAAACAACGCCGCTCAACATCAGTAATAATGAGGCGAAAAAGGCAGATTTCATAAGTGTTAGGTGTCCTTAATGCTAGGAATATCAAACTGAAATAGCCGGCTAGTCTATCATAAAATCCCCTCAATCGGTTGTATTAAATAGAGCCACGTCATGGCAAAATGTATCGTATAACTTCTGTAATTTGTTTCCTAATGCGCGTAAAATTGCTACTATATTGTGCCTAATCGCATGGCAACCGCTCTCTTCTACAATGGTCTTTTTTTCACCCTTTCTTCTCAACCCATTACGCCTTAAATACCCAATATGAACGACATCAAAAAAGTAGTCCTTGCCTATTCTGGTGGTCTTGATACTTCGATTATTCTCAAGTGGTTACAGGACGTTTACCACTGTGAGGTGGTGACATTCACGGCCGATATTGGTCAAGGTGAAGAGTTAGAACCGGCTCGCGCCAAAGCCAAAGCATTGGGCGTTAAAGAAATTTATATTGAAGATTTACGCGAAGAATTTGTGCGTGATTTTGTGTTTCCCATGTTTCGTGCCAATACGATATACGAGGGAGAATATTTATTAGGCACTTCGATTGCCAGACCGTTGATTGCTAAATACATGGTGGAGATTGCCAATCGTACTTCAGCCGATGCCATTTCCCACGGTGCAACGGGTAAAGGCAATGATCAAGTGCGTTTTGAATTAGGGGCTTATGCGCTAAAACCTGAAGTGCGCGTGATTGCACCGTGGCGCGAATGGGATTTGACTTCACGGGAAAAACTGCTCGATTACGCCGAAAAACACGGTATTCCCGTAGAATATAAACGCAGTGGCCAACAATCTCCGTATTCAATGGATGCCAATTTGTTGCACATTTCCTACGAAGGTGCGGTGTTAGAAGACCCTTGGCAAGCTCCTGAAGAGTCTATGTGGCGTTGGACGGTGTCTCCCGAAGCCGCACCGGATAAGCCCGTTGAATTAGAATTACGTTATCAACAAGGCGATATTGTGGCGATCAATGGCCAGAACATGAGTCCAGCCGAAGTGTTAGCGTATTTAAACCAAGTGGCAGGCGCGCATGGCATTGGGCGTTTGGATTTGGTCGAGAATCGTTATGTGGGCATGAAGTCTCGCGGCTGCTACGAAACGCCCGGCGGCACTGTCATGTTGCGGGCGCATCGGGCAATTGAATCGTTGACTTTGGATCGAGAAGTCGCCCATTTGAAAGACGAATTAATGCCGCGTTATGCCAGTTTGATTTACAATGGTTATTGGTGGAGTCCTGAGCGGCAATTGTTGCAAACGATGATCGACGCTTCCCAAGCCAACGTGAATGGTCGCGTGCGGGTCAAATTATACAAAGGCAATGTGATCATTACCGGACGCGAGTCTGACAGTGACAGCTTATTTGACACCAAAATTGCCACTTTTGAAGACGATGCAGGCGCGTACAATCAAAAAGATGCCGAAGGTTTTATTAAACTCAACGCATTAAGAATGCGCATTGCAGCACAATTGCGTAATAAACGATCTTAATTTGTTTTTGGGAATGGTCGCCTTAAAAAATAAATTAAGGTGACTATTCTTGTTTTTTCATATTTCTTACAACTGCACTCACTATCAACCGACCCTATCGCTTTAGCGTATTAGCTTTCACATCATTGTGTAAACAATAAAAATTTAACCACCATGAATTCATAACACCATGAAATTATTTATTTTATCCATAGTCCTTTTGGGAGTCTTTGGAGGGGTGGCCGATCCCATCCACGCTCGTGCTGTCGAAGCCCAGACAGAAGAAGTGGCCGCGCCTCCTCGTTTTGATTTTCCTGATGTTCATCGTCGCGCCCAAGAACTGGCGCGTGAATCTTATTCAGACCAATTTACTCCATTGCCTGAGGCTTTTAAAAATCTGGATTATGATCGTTATCGTCACATTCGCTTTATTCATGAAAAAGCCTTGTGGTATGGGGAAAATTTACCGTTTTTAATGCGCTTTTTTCATCGTGGTTTTTTATTTGAACGGCCAGTGAATATTCATGTGATTGATGAGGGCGAAATTATTCCTGTTCCTTACCGAGCAGAATTATTTGATTATGGGGATAATCAAATGCCTGAACAATTATCTGATGATTTAGGATTTGCGGGATTTCAATTGTTATATCCTCTGTCCTCTGAAAAGCATTATCTTGAATTTGCTGTATTTTTGGGTGCAAGTTATTTTCGTGCAGTTGGCCGTGGTCAATGGTATGGTTTATCTGTGCGTGGATTAGCGATTGATACGGGATTACCGCGAGGGGAAGAATTTCCTTTTTTCCGTGAATTTTGGGTAAAAAAACCTAAAGCAGAAGATACCGAATTAACGCTTTATGCCTTATTAGATAGCCCCAGTGTCACGGGTGCTTATCGTTTTATTTTAAAGCCGGGTTTAAGCACAGATATTGAAGTTAAAGCCAGCTTATTTTTCCGTAATAAAGTGCAGAAATTAGGTATTGCGCCATTAACCAGTATGTTTTTTCATGGGGAAAATACAGAGCGTTACATGGATGATTTTCGGCCGGAAGTTCATGATTCAGATGGTTTGCTCATGGTGTCTGGACAGGGAGAATGGTTATGGCGGCCGTTGAGCAATCCGCACAATTTGCAAATCCACAGTTTTCTTGACGAAAATCCCAAAGGTTTTGGTTTATTCCAACGAGACCGTGATTTTAACAATTATCAAGACCTAGAGGCCTTTTACCATCTGCGTCCTAGTGTTTGGGTAGAACCATTAAATGATTGGGGAGCGGGTCGGGTTGAATTGGTAGAAATTCCTACGGATGCCGAACGCCATGACAATATTGTCGCTTATTGGGTGCCTAAAAATTCTTTAGAAATCAATAAGGAATATAATTTTTCTTATCGTTTACGTTTTATTACTGATGACAGCGAAATTCACCCCGGTGGACGCGCAATAGCCACGCGAACGGGTGGCGGTGGCACAGATAAATTAGACACCAGCAAACGTAAGTTTGTTTTAGAGTTTACGGGCAAAAAACTTAATACATTGCCTGTAGACACGCCCATACAGGGTATTGTTTCTGCTTCCAGTGGTCAATTAAGCTCTATTGTCGTGCAGAAAAACAACGTGACAGAAGGTTGGCGATTATTTTTTGAATTAGAACCTGAAAATAATAAACCTGTAGAATTACGCGCATTTTTAAAATCGGGCTATGATATACTTACAGAAACATGGAGTTATCAATGGCAACCGAACAAATAAGTCCTGCATCTGATCCAGTAGAAATCTCTCAACCTTTGGATGCAGCCATTCCCTTTGCAATTAAACAGCGGGTTCGTGCTTATTTGCAGGTTTACCAATTATCCGAAGACGATCAGCATATTGTTTACGAACGAGTGTTGGTGCGGTTGCATGGACTGATGCAAACACAGGGAGAAATCAGTTTTACTTTGGCGGTTCAAGAATGCCAAATGCAATTAAATCAATGGTTTAATTCTGAAAAAATGGCAGAAATGCACCCCTTACTGGCTGTACACATTGCGTCATTGTGTTGGCATCGTTTGGAGCGTTTAACGCAAAATACGCTATCATTGGATCACACTTTACCGTTATTGCAGCAAATTGATGAATTAGCCAATGCCATTGCTCAACCCACGCCCCCCGCGAAATGGCAAGCCATGCCTTTGGCTTCTTTTGATTTTTTCTCGCTTTCTCAGTTTTTGGATAAAATAGGCGTTAAAATGACAAAAATAGCCCATTTTCTCCATTGGCGGCGGTGGCGCACACGGCGATTACGAAAATCCTATGAGTAAATTATGAGTAAACAAGCGACTTATTTCCAATTGTGCTGGCAAACGCGCTGGTGGCGACGTTTACTTTTTTTCAGTCTGGTGTTATTAACCACCTTAGCGGCTTTGTCTTTACTCACCAGTGTTTTTCAAACGGATGGTTTGAGTAAATTAGAGTTGTTATTACTGTTGTTATATGCGATTTTATTTGGTTGGATTTGCTTTTCATTTTGGACAGCTTTATTTGGTTTTTTAATTCTTTATTTTGGTAAAGATCGCACGGCTATTACTGCCAGTTTGCAAAATGCCCCTTCGGAATTAACCACCCGGACGGCTTTGGTTATGCCAGTGTATAACGAAGACCCGGAGCGTATTTTTTCAGGATTGCGGGCAATGGTGGCTTCGTTACAACAGACAGGAGCTGCACAAGCCTTTGATATTTATGTGTTAAGTGACACGCGATCTCCGGAGGCTTGGGTCGAAGAAGAGTTGCATTGGCAGGCTTTGCATGCGTATTGTCAGGGAAAAATTAACGTTTTTTATCGCAATCGTTTGCACAATACTGAGCGTAAGGTTGGGAATTTAAAGGACTTTTGTCAGCAATGGGGCAGTTACTACGATTACATGATTGTGTTGGATGCGGACAGCTTGATGAGCGGACAAACGCTGGTCAAAATGGTGCGCTTGATGCAATACAATCCCAGTGTTGCCCTGATTCAAGTGCCGCCGCAACCGGTCAATCGGGCTTCTCTGTTTGCACGAATACAGCAGTTTGCAGCGAGTGTGTATAATCCGATTTTTACCGCAGGCTTAAATTTCTGGCAATTAAGCGAAGGCAATTATTGGGGACATAATGCCATTATTCGCACCTCCGCTTTTATGGCGCATTGTGGGCTGCCAAAATTGTCTGGGCATGAGCCATTTGGTGGAGAGATTTTTAGCCATGATTTTATCGAAGCGGCTTTATTGCGTCGGGCGGGTTGGCAGGTGTGGTTGGCTTATGATTTGGGAGAAAGTTATGAAGAAATTCCTCCCACATTAATCGATTATGCGCGCCGAGATCGCCGTTGGTGTCAGGGAAATTTGCAGCACAGTCGATTATTATTCGCGGGTGGATTTCATCCCATTAATCGGCTGCATTTACTCATGGGCATTATGTCTTATTTGGCTTCGCCATTATGGTTATTATTTCTGATTGTGACTGCGATTTATGCTTATGGTTATGAGCGAATGGTACCTGTTTATTTTGGCGGAGAAACTTTATTTCCAGATTGGCCGGCTTATTATCGGATAGAAATGATGACGGTATTTATCGTCACTTTACTGATTTTATTTTTACCTAAAGTGCTGGCTTTTCTTTTACTGTTAAAAGATCGCGTCCGCTTGGTGCAACATGGGGGGGGATTAGCGGTTTTTTTCAGTGTGCTATTAGAAACGATTTCATCGATGTTACTTGCGCCTATTATGATGTTATTTCAGAGTCAATTTGTGTTGGCTATTTTATTACGGCGCAATATCAATTGGATGAGTCAAAATCGAGATGATCATCAGACAGGTCTGGGTGAGGCGTTATGGGTACACGGCTGGCATACGATATTGGGGGTGACGGCAGGCATTCTGGCTTATCATCATACGCCGTCATTTTTTTGGTGGTTGACTCCTGTATTAGCGGGTTTGGTGTTGGCTATTCCGTTGTCGATGTTGTTAAGTCATGTTACGTTGGGACAAGGGGCGCGGCGGTGGGGATTATTCTTAATTCCTTCCGAAGTGAAACCGCCTCATTTATTGCAAGATTTGCGTTATTGGCAACATGTGGAACATCAAGCCGTAGCCCCGCATGCTAATCGTTTTATACAGGCTTTATTAGACCCCGCCGTGAATGCTTTACATGCCGCTTTATTGCCTATGCCTAAAAAACCGTTAAATCGGCGTTATCGGCATTATTTACAAGGTTTAGTGTATCAGTTATTAGAAGAAGGATTGTCGAGTTTATCAGCCAGCGAACGGCGAGCGTTATTATTAGATCGAGAAACGGTGTTGCAATTGCACAGTTTATTGTGGAGTTTGCCCGAAATGGCAGAGAGTTTAGGACATATTCCGGCTGAAAAATTGCCTTGATGATTTATTTGTCAGAATCAGAATTTACAGAATTTAAGAATTTTCAAAATTTATTCTTGCCAATTATTTATTTTCAGTCTATTTTTTATTCTTTAATTCTGAAAATCTTGAAATTCTGTAAATTCTGATTCTGACAGAAAAGTGTTGTCAATGGCTTAATTTTGGCGGATTATTGTTTACGTATCACTACTGTTCCAGCAATTTTATCGTGCCAACCTTGCTTACGCGAATCGAAAATAATCCAAATAAAACCCAAAAATAACACCACAGCAGAAACAAAATACATTAAGTAACGAACAACAAATTGCCCTGCGCTGGGTTTGCCGCCAGTTTTGGCATCGACAATGTAGGCAGACATCAGCATTTTGCCGGGGGTTGCTGATTTATAAATCCAAAAAATAATCACAATCAGCATTTGCATAAGACTAAACAAATAATCAAAGCCTGAATTGGTTTCGTTCATTGTACCCAATTCCACCGTATCTGGCGCAATAAATAAGGCCAATGGAACAAACACAATAGCCATTAAAAAACCATCGACAAAATTGGCCACAAATCGTTTCCACAATCCCACATATTCTACATTGCTTAAATCTGCTGTGGTTTCTAAGCTAGACTCAGGGGGTTGATAAGGGTTATTGCCTTGCATATTAAACTCCTTAAATAGATCAGATTTAAAATTAAGAGAAAAGTTAAAGGTTATTGATAAATGGATTATCTCCTCAACTGGATTAAAGAACATAATATTACTGAAATCGAGTGTTTAGTACCCGATATGTCAGGCATTGCGCGGGGTAAAATTATTCCTGCGAATAAATTCTCAGCCGATGAGGGAATGCGTTTGCCTGAAAATATTTTTGTGCAAACCGTAACGGGAGAATATCCAGACGATGAATCGGTGATTAATCCCGCTGAAATTGACATGCAATTGCACCCAGATTCTAACACAATTCGCGTTGTGCCATGGGCGCATGAACCCACTGCCCAAGTGATTCATGATTGTTATTATCGGGATGGGGAAGCGGTGGATTTAGCTCCGCGCACGGTGTTGCGACGCATTTTAAATTTATACGAACAGCAAGGCTGGTTGCCTGTGGTTGCGCCTGAATTAGAATTTTTTTTAGTGAAAAAAAATATTGATCCCGATTATCCTTTAGAACCGCCGATTGGCCGCTCTGGTCGTCCTGAATCTGCACGGCAATCTTATGGGATTGATGCGGTGAATGAATTTGATCCTTTATTTGAAGATATTTACGATTATTGTGAGGCGCAACGCATTAATATTGACACGCTGATTCACGAAGCGGGCGCGGCACAAATGGAAATTAATTTTTTACATGGTGATGCTTTAGAAGCCGCGGATCAAGTGTTTTTATTTAAGCGAACCGTGCGAGAAGCCGCATTGCGACGGGATATTTATGCGACTTTTATGGCAAAACCCATGCAAAGAGAACCCGGTAGTGCCATGCACATTCATCAAAGTTTGGTCGATAGAAAAACGGGACAAAATTTATTCGCCAATACTCAGCAAGACCCTACGCCATTATTTTTACATTACTTGGGGGGATTGCAAAAATATTTGCCGGTGGCTTTATGTTTTTTCGCGCCTAATGTGAATTCATATCGGCGATTTTTGCGTTATGATTCTGCGCCGATTAATGTGCAGTGGGGTTACGACAATCGCACGGTGGGGCTGCGCGTGCCACACGCCACGCCAGCGGCTCGTCGGGTGGAAAATCGCGTGGCTGGTGCTGATGCCAATCCTTATTTAGCGTTAGCGGCTTCGTTGGCGTGTGGTTATTTGGGGATTCAACAACAATTAACGCCACAAAATCCAGTGGTCGGCAGTGGTTATAAATTTCCTTATGAAATTCCCCGTAATTTAGAAGATTCATTGCGTCGTTTAGATGAAGACGAAGATGCGCCTGCTTTACGTGCGATTTTAGGCGAGCGTTTTGTCAAAGCCTATCAAGCCGTTAAATGGAAAGAATATGAAACTTTTTTAGGGGTAATTAGTTCATGGGAGCGCAATTTTTTATTATTAAACGTTTAATGCTTACTTTATAGGATAAAATAATGACCCAATCACCTGATGATTCTTCTCCTTCCTCTTTAGAGACAAAAACCACGCCTAAAGATGTATTAGCGGGTTTTTTAGTTTTTCTTGCGCCGTTGGCTGCCATTGTTGTGGGGGGATTGGCTTTAATTGGCGCGTTATTTTTATTGTTTTTATTGGGTGTTATTTAAAGAATAAGCATGGAATTATTTTTTAATTCCGTGCTTATTCTTTCTCAATTGGCTTGCGGATAAAAATCATCGTCTAAAATTTGCTCCACAGTATAAGGACAATGGATTGGAAAATGGTTTTTATCCAATCCCGTCTCTTTTGCCGCTAATAATACCGCTTTGGGATAGGCACGAATAATGGAATCATTAAGCGCGTTTTTTAAACTGGGAATATGTTCTAATTGCGCTTGTACTCGATAACGTTGCTCAATCATTGAAGCACGCCAACTGTTGCCCTGAAACTCTCCCCAACGTTCGGTTAAGTGTTTCAATTGAAATTGCCACCTCAATAAATGAGCCATCAGAATCACCAAATGGCTGACTAATTCATGTTTATCCCGATTAGCCATGCCTTCCAATTCCTCGATTAAATGCACGGTGTCTAATGCGTGCCATTGGCCTGTTTTTAACAACTGAATGTGTTGTTCAATCCATTGGTGGTAATCTTTTTCATAGCTTACGGCTAAGTCGTTCATGACGAAATCCTCACTTGTGTTAGAATCTTATTTTTGATCAGAGAATAGGAATATTCTAGCGTTTTTTCAAGAGAATTTGCCCTATTTGCATTACTCATTTAAATACTAAAATAGAACACAAAAAAAATTTAAATTTTTGCTATTCTAATTTACAATTGAATCCATATTATTGCCCGTAAATCATTTTAATAACAGAGCAGCTAATAATGCAACACAAATCAGCCCAAGATGTCGTAAAAACCATTCAAGCCATTTTAGATGTGGATCAATTTAGTAGTGGAGATGCTTATTTTCGGGAATTGGTGCGTAATGTGGCACACCACCTTAACGTTAAATACTGCTTTATTGGCCGCCCGCAAAATGGAGAACAAAACAAAGTACAAACGCATGTGGTGTGGGCAGGACAACAATTTGTCGATAATTTTGTTTATGACTTAGCGGGTACGCCGTGTAAAAATGTTTTTGATGGCAAACGAGTGGGCTTATATTCGCCCCACGTGGCTGAACAATTTCCTGAAGATGAATTGTTAGTGCAAATGGGGGTGGAATCTTATTTAGGCGCGCCTATTATTGACAATCGTAATCGCATGTTAGGATTAATTGTTATTTTAGATGAACAACCCATTGAAGACCGAGAATATTATGTGGCTATTATGGAATTATTGGCAGGACGAGTGGCCACCGAAATTGAACGCAATGATTTACAGGCTAATTTACAGCGTCAAGTCGAAGAACGCACCGCCGAATTAAATGCCCGAATGGAAGAATTAGAATGCACCCGTAACGAATTGGTGCAAAGTGAAAAAATGGCTTCTTTAGGGCGTTTGGTGGCGGGATTTGCGCATGAATTAAACACACCTATTGGTGTATCGGTTGCCAGTGCTTCGGTGTTAGAAAATAAAGCCGCCGTGATTAACCAAATGCTTAATGAAGATGAAGTCGATGGTGAGGTTTTAGATAAAATATTGGCGCAATTTTCTGAAGCCACTCGTTTAATTATCTCCAATTTAAGACGGGCTTCCGAATTAATTAATAGTTTCAAACGCACCGCTATTGATCAAAGTTCAGAAGATGTGCGTAAATTCGACGTGAAATCAATTATTGATGATGTCATTAATACGCTGCACAATCGTTTTAAACAAACCGCGGTTAAAATTCATGTCAATGCGCCTGAGCATTTGGAAGTGTACAGCATTCCGGGCAGTGTCGATCAAATTCTCACGAATCTATTGTTAAACAGCTTAGAACATGGATTTTCCGCTGGAACTGCCGCAGGCGACATTCACATTCAAGCCGAATTACACGACGACCGTTTACGATTAGTTTACAAAGACACCGGCAAAGGCATCGCGGCTGAGGCTTTAGGGCGCGTTTTTGAGCCTTTTTTCACCACCAATCGCAGTCAAGGTGGCAGCGGATTGGGCTTGTACATCAGTTACAACTTAGTTACCACCCAGTTAAAAGGCGAGATGACCTGTCACAGTGTTGCAGGACAAGGCGTAACGTTTACGGTGGAATTTCCTGTGCAGTTTTCTTTGCCGAGTCGTTGAATAGAATGAAAAAAATTATTCGCCGTAAAACCAATCCCAGCGAAACCGATCCAATCCCCTCACACGGTGAACTTTTGGCCGTCAATTCCTCTGTCCCTTCAATGAGTTGGCGTATTTTAGTGGTGGATGATGAACCCGATATTCACGCCATCACGCGCTTGTCTTTGGCGGGATTTGAGTTTGCGGGGCGAAAATTAGAAATTCTGCAAGCCTTATCGGGTCAAGCGGCGCGGGAAATCTTGACTCAGTATGACGATATTGTCGTTGCCATCATTGATGTGGTGATGGAAACCGATGACGCGGGTTTACGTCTAGTCGATTTTATTCGCAACGAACGCCGCGACAAATTGATGCGTTTAATTATTCGCACGGGTCAACCGGGATTAGCACCCGAACATGAAGTGATTGAACGCTACGATATTGATGATTATAAAGAGAAAAACGAATTAACCGAACGAAAGTTATACACAACCTTGCGTCTTGCTTTAAAATCGCATCAGGCATTGCGTTCGCTTAATACGCATAAAGTGGCTTTAACTAAAATTCTTGATGCTGCGCCAGAACTTTATCATCCCCAATCGGTGAAGCAATTTTTTAGCGGTGTTTTAAGCCAGATTATTAGCTTGTGTCATTTGGGAGAAAATAGTTTAATTTCTACCATTAAAAGTGGTTTTGTCGCCACCGCACAAGGAGAAGAAGAAATTGTTATTCATGCAGGAACGGGCTATTTTGCCGATGCAAATAGCGGTTCTGAAGCCCAAGCTATTAAGCAAGCCTGTATTGAATTTTTACGGACACATCAAGATAATCCTGAAAGTATTTTATCGGGTGATCCCTTACCAAAACAGGCAATGTTATTGCGTTTAAAATTTGATCGACAAAACAAGTCAGAAACGCAAAGTTTTATTTATTTAGAAAACACGGCCTGTTTGCTGCAAAATGACACTGAATTAATTAAAATAATGGCTTATCAATGTGCTTCTGCATTGAGTAATTTACAATTATATTTAGACTTACAAGAAGCCCATTATCGCACTTCGCAATTGCTTGATATGGAACAACAAGCCCGCAATGTCGCCGAATCAGCTAATTCGGCTAAAACGATATTTTTAGCCAAAATGAGCCACGAATTGCGCACGCCATTAAATGCCATTATTGGTTATGCGAATTTAATCGAGGAAGAAGCTGAAGATTTTGGCCATCAAGATTTACTGCCCGATTTGAAAAATATCCAAAATGCAGGCCAGCAATTGTTAAATATGATTGCTGATATTTTGGACATCACTAAAATCGAATCCGAACAGTTGCAATTACAACTTCATCAATTTAAATTACAAGATTTACTAGGCGAAATTGAGACCTTAATGCAGCCTTTATTGGCGCGTCGAGAAAATCAATTTAAAGTTATTTGCCTGCAAAAAAATGCGCGGGTTTGTTCGGATAAAGTGAAATTAAAACAAGTGTTATTAAATCTGCTGCACAATGCCAATAAATTTACCCAACAAGGTCAAATTACTTTGGAAATTATTCAGGCTTTTGTGCCACACGTTAATCGTAAGCAGTGCAAATCGGAACAACAGACTTGTCAGAAATGTGATACTTCTGGTTTAATGACGTTTAAAGTGTCTGACACAGGGATTGGTATTCCTGAACCAGAGTTGGAACGCATTTTTGAAGCCTTTATCCAAGTCGATTCCCGCTCCGCCACCACAGACGGCACCACGCCCGGTGCGGGTTTGGGTTTATCGATCAGCCGTCGCCTTAGCCAAGTGATGGGCGGTCATATTTCGGTGCAAAGCGAACTGGGTAAAGGGTCTATTTTCACCTTAGAAGTGCCGATTAATTTGCAACAAAAACCCACTTGAAAAATAACCTATTCGCAATTACTTTAATCGGTGCATTTCTTTGATAAAAATCACTTGATTAACGAGGGACAAATTATGGCCACCAGCGAAGGTTATCATGAGCCTTTAGAATCGCTTTCTGAAGCAACCCGCAATATGCACCGTGCTTTGACTTCTTTACAAGAAGAATTAGAAGCCGTCGATTGGTATCAACAACGGGCAGATGCTTGTACTGATCCCGAATTAAAAGAAATTTTGCTGCATAATATGCGCGAAGAAATTGAACACGCCGCCATGGTTTTAGAATGGTTACGTCGTCACAGCGATGCGTTCGATCACAATTTATCCACTTATTTGTTTACTAAAAAATCGATTTTAGAAGCCGAAGAAGACGATAATAGTCATTAGTTTTCAAGCACTTCTAACGTTGGACTGAATCAGAAAAGATTAAAAATAAATCATTCTGATTCAGACTGATTCAGATTGTTTTGAAGTGTTAAGCGCGGCTTAAAAAAAGCAACATTTTAAAGTACGGGATAACCCAGTTCGCTGAGTTTGGTGGTGACAGCATCACTAGAAAATGTGCCTTTAACGGTGACTTGTCCTTGATTTGATTGAAGTTTTTCCACAAGCACTTGTTCCACGCCCGCCAGATCAGCTAAACCTGTTTGAATTGCGGTCACACAACCGTTACACTTAACGTTTTGAACCCTTAACATTAACTCAGCCATGATGTTGCTACCTCTTGTTAAATCAACGAATTGAAAGAATTGATCGTTTAAAATAATCGCGCTTGCCGATCCTTACATCGGTATAATATCTCTAGTATAAAGCACGGATTGTCTGATTAAAACGGCAATCACTGCGCCATTTTTACCCATTATGCACCGTTAGGAACTGTGTTTAGGAATTATATCAATGTCATCGAACACCATACTGATTGTTGACGACAGTCGGGTTTCGCGTATGCTTATTCGCGCCATTATTACCCAAGCCGATCCCCATGCGGAAATTATCGAAGCCAGCACAGGAGAGGAGGCCTTGGCCAAAGTCGATAATTTAAACATCACCATCGCCACCTTAGATTTAAATATGCCCGGTATTGACGGTTTAGCTCTTGCGTCAAAATTGCTGCTAAAGTTTCCGCGTGCGAAAATTGGATTATTAACCGCCAATATTCAGGAAATGGTGCGGCAAAAAGCCGAAGCCTTAGGCATTAGTTTTATTTCTAAGCCCATCACTGAAGAAAAAATCCTGAACTTTATTTATGGATGAAGATACTTTGTTTCTTTCTGAACTTCAGAAAGATGCCATTTGTGAAATGCTCAATATTGGAATGGGGCAGGCGGCTGCTTCTTTAAGCGCGATTATTAGCGAGGAATTAAAGCTATCTATTCCAACCGTTGAGTTACTTTCTCGCCAAGAGGCGGCCAATATTATTAGCTGTGATCCGCAGCGGCGTATCGCGGGAGTGAAACAGCATTTTGAAGGGCCGTTTTGGGGTGATGCGTTGTTACTTTTTCCACAAGAAAAAAGTTTACAATTGGTGCGGGCTTTGGTTAAAGAAGAATTGCCGCCCGAATTATTAGCCGAATTAGAACAAGATGCGCTCACCGAAGTGGGTAATATTATTTTAAATTCTTGTTTAGGCAGTTTTGGCAATGTCTTGACACAAGAAGTCACCAGCGATTTACCTTTGTTTATTAATGGTTCTGCGCTGGAAGTACTTTATACCGCAAAACCGCAAGAACGTGATGTGGTGATGTTTATGCGCGTGGAATTTAGCACGCATAATCAAAGTATTAGCGGTTATGTTGCCTTTTTGTTAGAAATTCCATCGATTGCTCAATTTAAAGTCAATATTGATAAATATTTGGGACAAATTTAACTCGCTTTATTCTTGTTAAAATCGCTTATGCTTGAAACACTAGAACGACATTTATTAGATACGCTTTCGTTGCAACCGACCATCAGCGAATATGATTTATTAAAAATGTTACGGCAACAACAATGTGAGGGATTTAGTGAATTAGAATTTAGCGATTCTTTGTCCTTATTTCGCAGTCATTTTTTATTGCACCATGTGTTATATCGTTTGCAAACGCAATTGTGGCAACAAAAAGCGGCTTATTTAGAAATTACTCCCTTGTCCATTTGCTTGCATCCTTATTTATCCAATCAAGCGGGATTAGTCGAACCAGATGCCCTGCGTAATTATTATTTAGATTGGAAAAATTTATCGGCGATGACAGGGCAGGCATTAGAGGATTTATTAAGTCAATTTTGGCAAAAATTTTACGCGGCTGAACAAAAAGCCGAAGCCTTAGCGGTGTTTTCATTACAAGAACCCACTGATTACGCCACCATTCGCCAACGTTATCGTCAATTGGCAGGGCAACACCACCCGGATCGCGGCGGCGACACCCAGACGCTGCAAACCATCAATCACGCCATGACCATATTATCTCGTTATTATCGTGGTTTTTACGCCCCTGATCATGAGGCATAATGCCACGCCTTTATTTTTTTAACCAAAGGAGAAAATGAATGACTGCAAAAAATGCGTTTTATGCTCAATCGGGCGGGGTCACTGCGGTGATTAATGCCTCTGCCTGTGGCGTGATAGAAACCGCACGCCAACACCCCGATAAAATCGCTAATGTCTATGCAGGACGCAATGGCATTATTGGCGCATTAACCGAAGATTTAATTGACACCAGCCAAGAATCGGCTGAAGACATTGCTGCGTTGCGTTACACGCCTGCGGGCGCGTTTGGTTCTTGTCGTTTTAAACTCAAAGGGCTAGAACAAAGTAAAGCCGAATATGAGCGATTAATAGAAGTCTTTAAAGCGCATAATATTGGTTATTTCTTTTATAACGGTGGTGGTGATTCTCAAGACACCTCTCATAAAGTCTCTCAAATTGGGGATAAATTAGGCTATCATATTACCTGTATTGGCATTCCTAAAACGGTGGATAATGATTTGCCCATTACAGACACTTGTCCGGGCTTTGGTTCTGTGGCCAAATACGTGGCGGTTTCGATTAAAGAAGCCAATTTTGACGTGTTTTCTATGGCGAAAACCTCAACTAAAGTTTTTGTTATGGAAGTGATGGGTCGTCATGCGGGCTGGATTGCGGCGGCGGGTGGTTTGGCGCGGGGCAGTGACAGCGATGGGCCACACATTATTTTATTTCCCGAAGTGCCATTGGATGAGGCGCGGTTTTTGGCGCGGGTTGATGAGTGTGTTAAAAAATACGGTTACTGCTCTATTGTGGTCTCAGAAGGCGTTAAAAATGCCGCGGGTCAATTTTTAGCCGATGCGGGAACAAAAGACGCTTTTGGTCATACGCAATTGGGTGGGGTTGCGCCCGTAGTTGCCAATTTGGTTAAATCCAATTTAGGCTACAAATACCACTGGGCCGTCGCGGATTATTTACAACGGGCAGCGCGTCATATTGCCTCAAAAACCGATGTGGAACAAGCCTATGCAGTGGGTAAAGCCGCGGTAGAGTTTGCTTTAGCGGGTAAAAATGCAGTCATGCCCACCATTGTTCGTACTTCAAGTAAGCCTTATACGTGGGAAATTGGCTCTGCTAATCTGGCTGATGTGGCGAATGTGGAGAAAAAAATGCCTGCGGAATTTATCACCGAAGATGGTTTTAATATTACGCCTGCTTGTCGAGAATATTTACAACCGTTGATTGCGGGCGAAGATTATCCGCCGTTTGTTGACGGACTGCCGCAATACGTGGTGTTGAAAAATGTCGCCGTGCCGAAAAAATTAACCACAGAATTTCATGTGAAATAAGCGACAGTTAAGATAAACGGCATAAATTACCCGATTACTCGTGTCTCGCCAAAGCCCAGCGCACATGTTCTTGTAATAAATCCGAAGGGAAATCAAGGCGAGCGTTCAGGGCAAGGCGAATGGTGTCTGATTTTGGCGCGTTGCCCAAGGCAATGGCAAGATTACGCAACCAGCAGAGATAGCCTACGCGACGAATCGCAGAGCCTTCTGTGTGGCGTAAAAAATCCGCTTCTGACCACGCCCATAAATCGAGTAATCGGGTGTTTTTCCATGGCGCACGGGCTTGAAAATCCACTTCTACACTACGCGACGCGAAACGATTCCAAGGACAAACCAATTGACAATCATCGCAACCATAAATGCGATTGCCGATGAGAGGGCGTAAATTTTCTGGAATAATACCTTTATATTCAATGGTTAAGTAAGAAATGCACCGCCGCGCATCCAACAGATAAGGTGCAACAAAAGCCTGCGTGGGACAACTCGGCAAACACGCCTGACAACGGCCACAGTGATCAGAATGACGCTGTTCTGTAATCGGTAAGGGCAAATCGGTGTAAATTTCCCCTAAAAAAAAGAATGATCCCGCTCGCGGATGAATCAAATTTGTATTTTTTCCTATCCAACCCAACCCTGCTTTTTCTGCCAACGGCTTCTCCAGCACCGGTGCGCTATCTACAAAAACACGCCATTGGTATGACCCAATCGCTTGTTCTAAACGCATGGCCAATTGTTTTAAACGTTGGCGTAACACTTTGTGATAATCCCGACCTTGCGCGTAAATACTAATATATCCGTGTTCAGCGTCCTGTAATTGTGACCATAAATCCTCTCGTGTAGCCGTTAAATAATTGATTCGTAATGAAATAACCCGCAATGTTCCCGGTAACAACTCCGCAGGGCGACTGCGTTTGTCGCCATGACGTGCCATATAGTCCATTTGTCCGTGATATTGCCGCGCTAACCAGATGTGCAGCCGCTGTTCGGCTTGAGTTAAATCGACATCACTCACGCCAAGTTCTTGAAATCCAAGTTCTTTTGACCAATGTTGTAAGTGTTGCAATAGGACTGTTGGCGTGTTGGACATGATAAAATAATTCGCTTTAATAACCGATTATCAGATTAATTCTACCGTTTGTTCGATAGATTCTTGGGAAGGGGTGAATCGTGGAGTATGCTCAATAGCAATGTTTCTCAATAGGCTGTTTTGGACAAATCTGAGTTTTCGTCTTTCTGAGGTGCCACAACCCTGGCCACAATGGGATTTTATCCCACTGTGGTCTTTTTTGTGCCACCAAAACGAGAAAAACTAATACGCTTTACTGGTTTCGTTCGCTATAATCTAATTCCCACAAGAAATATACCAAAATTAAGTCATTCATAAAATTTTTCTGTCAGAATCAGAATTTACAGAATTTTAGGATTTTCAGAATTAAAGAATAAAAAATCTATTGAAAATAAACGACTTGCAAGAGTCAATTTTGAAAATTCTTGTGTCTGTAAATTCTGATTCTGACAAAATAAGGATTCTACGAACCCTATCTTTTTGGTATATTTTAGGGAACTTAGCTTATGTTTAATTTTGCATTCTTTCGTTTACAACGGTTACTGATCGTTATTAGCTGTTTATTTCTGGCGCATTGTGCGGTGTTACCGTGGGGTGCAGAACCCCCGCCGCCTTCCCCCGCGCCCCAACCTCAAGTGAAACCCCCGCCGCCTCCGCCCAAATATGCCGATACGGAAATTATTGTGGATGTTGAGCGGCAAATGTTATTTTTATTTAAAAATAAAAAACTGTTGAAACAATACCCCGTTTCTACATCAAAATTTGGTATTGGCAATCGCCAAGACAGTTATCAGACCCCTTTAGGACGACACTATATTGCCCATAAAATTGGTGCGAATGCCGCGATTAATACCATCTTTAAAGCCCGATCCAATACCCAGTCTGTGGCTGTCATTAATCAACAACAAGAAGAAGATGTGATTACCTCCAGAATTATGTGGTTAAAAGGACTGGAAGATGGGGTGAATCGTGGCCCTGGCATTGATTCGTATGACCGATATATTTACATTCACGGCACGGCCGACGAAGCCTCAATTGGCAAGCCCGCTTCTTTTGGATGTGTACGGATGCGAAATGACGATGTAATAGCGTTGTTTAGTTTAGTAAAACCAGGTCGTTATGGCACGCAAGTCAATATTGTAAAACGCATCGAAGACTTAAAAAAACCACCCCTGATGGGAATTTAAACCTGATGACTCACTTAACTTTAACAGACTGATTTTTATAAATTATCCGCCCTAGGCAGAGAAAAATAAAAACGTGACCCCATGCCTTCTTGACTTTCCACGCCCACTTCTCCGCCTAGTTTTTGTACAATTCGTTTGACGATAGACAAGCCCAAGCCATGTCCTTGTATCTTGCTGCGTTTATCCCGACTCAAGCGAGAAAAAGGCTTGAACAATTGGGCTTGCGATTCTTCGGACAGGCCTGGGCCATTGTCTTCCACCCAAAACACCACCTCTTGATGTCTCAGTTCGGTCTTAATCGTCACTCGCGGCGGATGTCCACCATATTTCAAGGCATTACTGACATAATTCGCCCAAACCTCTTCAACCCACTGTGCGTATCCCAAAGCCAATGGCCACCGTTCTGGCACAATCAATTCTCCACCACTTTGGGCTAACATTAAGGCTAATCGTGTCTGAACTTGAGCAAAAATATGCGCCATATCCAGCGGTTGTAAACAAATATCTTGTTTAGAAATGGTGGCCAGTAATAATAACGCATTAATAATGTCCGTCATTTTCTCACCCGATTGCGCCATTAAATTAATACATTCAAGTTGTTTATTCGACAGCCCTTCGGGATAAATTTTTAATAATACTTCGGTTAATCCAATGATAGCATTTAAAGGTGTTTTTAAATCATGTGCCACCATGCTGGCAAACGCATCTAAATCAGCATTTTTTAATGCCAATTCTTGGTTTTGCATGCGTAATTGTTCTTGTAATTTAAACAAACTTAAATGCGTATGAATGCGCGCTAAAACTTCCTCTTGTTGAAAAGGTTTAGTGATATACCAAAATTATGTGAGATATAAAAACAAATTAAGTTTTAATATCTACCTAGATATTAGGTATAAGATACTGTTTAATTTTATTAAACTTAAACACTTTACCTGACAAAAAGGTCTCAAACATACTAGTGACTTCTTTAAAGCTTGATAGACGATGAAAATTCTTTCTGACCCAATTCTTACCTTGAAGCCAAATATCCTCGACTGGATTTTGCTCTGGGGCATTGGGCGCAAATCTTAATAAACGAACTTTCCATTCTGATTCTGGAAGTCCCCCATTTAATTTCTCTAAATAAGTTCTTAAACCTTCAGAACGATGATAACTTGCACCATCCCAAATAATCACATGACGGGCTTCTTTATATCTGTAAATGAGCCAGTTAATAAAGTCTATCGTATATTTTGTATCAGCTTTCTTTGCCCTATCTAAAATAAATTCTCCCGTATAAATATTCACCGCTCCATACCACGTTTGAGAAGTGCGATAATTACTCATCTTTATTGACGTTCTTTCTCCTTTTTTCGACCAAACATAACCACAAATATCTCCCCACAACTGATGGCTTTCGTCTTGCATCCAGTACATTACCTCTCCACTTTCTATCTGTTCACGCTCCTTATCTATTAAATCCTTAATCTCTTTTTTTTTAGCTTCTAC
The DNA here is from genome assembly GCF_002149925.1 of Thioflexithrix psekupsensis. Classification (NCBI taxonomy): domain Bacteria; kingdom Pseudomonadati; phylum Pseudomonadota; class Gammaproteobacteria; order Thiotrichales; genus Thioflexithrix; species Thioflexithrix psekupsensis. The sequence goes on from NZ_MSLT01000012.1 coordinate 299,251, forward strand.
TTTTACCTCATCTTTTGCCGAATTCTCTTTGTGTGTCTTCTTATAACTTAAATTCGCTTCTTCTAATAATTTAGTATAAGAAGTATTTGAAGAATAGAAAACATCATACTCCTCTTTTAAGTATCTCTTTAGTTCCTCTATTGTTATTGTCTTCTTTTCTTGTATCCAATTAATCACATCTTCTCGTTCACGCGGCTTTAAATACCCTGGTGAGCCTTTATACGCTAACTTTAATCCTTCCACCCCTGACGCTAAATAAATGGCTTTCCATTTATCCACAAATTGCACACTGACACAACACGCTAAAGCCGCTTCCGCACGCACAAAACCAAGCAAAGACATTCTTACTGCCATCGCTCGCTTCACTTCTCTCGCCTCACCTGTTGACATTAACTCTTCTAAATCTTCATATCTCTTGTTCATTATTCTCTCCTATTTAAAAAGTATTATTATACGACTCTGAAAAAATTGGTATATAATCCACCGCACCTAAAGCAAAACCATGCACCTTATCTACAGTATCTGATAAAGCCGTCATAAAAATAATGGGCAAATCCACATAACCCATTTCTTTTTTCAATCGCCGACAGACTTCAAATCCATTCATCTCCGGCATCATGACATCTAATAAGACCAAATGAGGTTTAGCAGATTCTACAATTTGTAACGCGCTCTTACCATTACAAGCCACTAATACCTCAAAATCATGCCGACTTAAAAAATCAAATAACACACTGATATTTTCAGGCA